>CALCUU010000151.1 GCA_937906915.1 uncultured Phascolarctobacterium sp.
CAACAAGCTTGGTAATATGGCGAAGAAGATGCCCTTCGTTTGCATCTGCTTCTTCGCAGCAGCATTCTCCATTTCCGGTATTCCTCTGTTTAACGGTTTCGTAAGTAAGGCAATCACCGTAAACGCAGCTTACGCTGCTGGCCAAGGTGCTGTTTATACTCTCCTTGAAATCGCTAGTATCGGTACCTTCTTGTCCATTCCCTTGAAGATGGGTTACTTCATCTTCTTGCGTAAGGACGACAAAGGTGTGGAAATCAACACTCCGTTGCCTTTCAATATGAAAGTTGCAATGGGTATGGGTGCTTCCCTGTGCTTCTTGTATGGTGTATGCCCCGGCTTGCTCTATCAATATCTGCCCTTTGAAGCTCCGGCTTACCATCCTTTCTTACCGGAACACATTCTGCAATACGTGCAAATGTTAGGTATGGCAATGGTTCCCTTTATGATGTTCTTGTCCCATATGGAACCGCACACTGCCATCAGCCTCGACACCGATTGGTTCTATCGTAAACCCTTCGTTGTTGTGGTAAGAGAAACCAGTATGATTTTCTGTGCATTGTGCAGTGCTCTTGGTAGCGCATGGCAAGTAATGTACGAAAAATTCATGGAGCTTACTGCTAACCCCATGGAATTCTTGGATGCTCGTCCTTTCCGTCAAAGAAAGAGATACAATCCGGAAAACTATCGTACTTCCATTGCTGACCCGATGATGATTACGCTTACTGTTCTTGGTTGTGCGATTGGCTATTTGGTAGCAGCTCTTTAAGCCTTGCCATAAGCACTGTCTAACTGTGTTGGAACTGCAATTACTCGCTCTACGTACTTCTAGTACGCTATCGCTTCGTAATTTTGTTCCGCCTTGTTATCCAGCACTTCTGACAAGTCTTGATAGTTATGATTATGAAAGCGACGCTTACGGGCGTCGCTTTTTTAATACTTACTTATAAAATAAAAAATAGTTTTAAAAACAACTGCTTGATATGGTAAAATAAAAACAGATACATTTTAAACGGAGGTGCCATAATGACCTTAGCTAATTATTCCTACAAATATGGACACGGATACAAGGATTTCTCTTTGGAACAAGACCGTGTTATCGCAGAAATTAAAGTAGCAGAAATGCCCCCCATCGAAAATCTGAAAGCAGCAATTTTGGATGCCATCTATCATCCTATCGGCAGTGCTCCCATTAACGAGCTGGTTAAGCCCGGTCAAAAGGTTGCTTTTATTTGCAATGACCCTACCCGTGTTGCTAACAGCTTTGACTTTATGCCCGTGCTTGTTAACGAAATGAACAAGCTTGGTATTAAAGACGAAGATATGCGTATCGTATTCGCTCTTGGTACTCACCGCAAAATGACTGATGAAGAAATGGTAGAAGCTGTTGGCGAAGATGTTGCAAAACGCTTGCCCATGTACAACAGCGACTGCAATGCTGCTGATGACTTTGAATATTTTGGTGAAACCTCTTTTGGTACTCCCGTTTGGATTAACAAATTGATCTGCGATGTTGACTTGGTTATTATGACCGGTACCATCGTACATCACTTCTTCGCTGGCTTTGGCGGTGGTCGTAAAGCAATTTTACCGGGCGTATCTGCAATGGAAACTGTACGCAGAAACCACAGCTTGATGATGAGTCCTAATTCTCAACTTGGCAAGCTTCATGGCAACCCGGTTTATGATGACCAAATGGAAGGCGTGCGCCTTTTTGCGAAAGAACACAACCTTTTCCTGTTCAACGCAATTTTGGACGCTAAAAAAGAATTTGTTAAGATTTTTGCTGGCGACTGGGATAGTGCTCACATTGAAGCCTGCAAATTTGTAGAT
>CALCUU010000152.1 GCA_937906915.1 uncultured Phascolarctobacterium sp.
TGGTGACCACCAAACTGAATTAGAATATCGCTTTCAGCAGCAATGGCTTCGTACAAATTCAAGGCAGGAATACTGCGACAGCTTCCCTTTGCAATACCATCATTAATGCTAATCAAGATTGTTGGCAGGTGATACTTATCAACAAGGCGAGAGGCAACAATACCAACTACGCCTTGGTGCCAACCTTCAGAAGCAAGTACAATGGCAGTGTCGATGTGTTCTTCCTTAGAAAGAATGGCTTCTGCCTCTGCCATAATATTACGACTGATTTCCTGACGCAGTGCATTCTCTTTATTCAGCTCTGCCACAATGGCTTCTGCCTTTACCTCATCCTTGGTTACCAAAAGCTCTACCGCAGATTGAGCATGCTCCAAGCGACCAACAGCATTGAGACGTGGTGCAAGGATAAAGCCTATATTTTCAGAGGTGATATTTTCTCTAGCGCAACCACTTGCCTTAATCAAAGCACGCAAGCCAACGAGAGAGGTTTTTTCCATAGCCTTCAAGCCACGACGAACAAGCTCACGATTTTCACCAAGCAAGGGTACAATATCAGCAACAGTTCCCAAAGCGGCAAGCTCTGTTAGCTCTTCCCAATAGTTTTTGACATCACTTCGACGCTGTTCTAACCCCTGACACAGCTTAAAGGCAACACCTACGCCACTTAAATCCTTAAAAGGATACTCACAATCCTCTTGCTTAGGATTGATAATGGCATAAGCACCAGGCAATTCCACAGGAATAGTGTGATGGTCCGTAATGATTATATCTAAACCTTCAGGTGCTTGGGCAACCTCATGTACACCGCTGATACCGCAGTCAACAGTTACCACCAAGGTTGTTCCGCTTTCGTAAATGGTTTTTAAAGCATCATCGTTAAGACCGTAGCCCTCGCTCTTACGCTTGGGGATATAAGTATTTACCTTGGCTCCCCTACGCTCCAAATAAACATAGAGCAATGAGGACGCAGTAATCCCGTCAACATCGTAATCACCGTAAACAGTAATCTGTTCTTCATTTTCCAAGGCACGTTCAATACGCTCAACGGTTTCTTTCATTCCCTTGAGCAGGAAGGGGTCATGAAAAGGTTCCTTGCTTCCATAAAGAAAATCCTTCATGGAATCTACATCATTAAAACCACGTTCTAATAAAATACCTGTTACTAAAGGTGAAATTCCTAACTCCGCAGCATAAAAGCCAGCTTTCTCTTTATTATATTCTTGTATATCCCATATCTTCTGCTTTCCTAACATTGCGCTTAACCTACATTTGCTTCGGTTTTTTCGGCACTTGCTTTTTCAGCAGCGTTCTTTGCGGCTTGGTCGTGCATCATTTGAGTATGCATTAACATATTCACACGCTCTTCCAAGGTTTTCTTTTCTTTTTTCAAATTATAAATCTCATCTTCTAATTTTTTGGTTGCTAAGAAATGACGAGCCTTAACCATCAACAGATAGAAGGTTGCAACCAAGATACCTGCCAAGAAGCTACCCAAGATTACTAAAACAAGGGAAGCGTCTCCGTGCCAAATGAAAAAGTTCACAGGTACGCTCATTGCATTTTGAATAGCAAATATCGCAACTCCTATACTGATTATTGCAGTTAAAATAATGAACGGCATAAAATCATCTCCTTAATACGTAACAACAATTATAACTGTATATATTCGTGTATATTGTAAAAAAATCCTGCCTGTGCGGTGAATTTTAATACAATCTCCCCTTTTATTATAGCTTAAAGCTCTTTAGGAAAATGTAAAAACTTCTGGTACAGCATCTGTTTCTTTTCAATAGTGTTGCAAATGTCAAAAAAATTTTTGAAAAAGCTAGTAAGCCTCTGTAATATTAAAAAACTTGTTGCTATAATATATACAGCTTAATTATCGGGAGGAATTGTTTGTGAAAAGAATCCTTGGTATTTTAATGTGTCTGCTCCTATTTGCAAGCACTGCTTTCGCTGCAGACGCTTCTATTGAAAACAGAAAATCTACTTATAATTTTCAAGTGAATTATCCATATATCACCTTGGAAAACAAAGATGCTGCTAACGAAATCAATCGCTTTATTGATAAAAAGATACAAGCCTATCGCAAGGTGTACAACAATCATAATTACACTCTTGGCATTTTAGATTATGAACTTAAATATGAAGACGATGATTTTCTTTCCATAGTATTTACCTACTGGTGGTATTATCAAAACGCTGCCCACGGAATGTACAATACCAGTGGCATCGTCTTTGATAAACACACCGGTAAGCTTGTCAACTTGAAACACTTCGTTCCGGAGCTTAACGTAAGAAATTTAAAGCGTATGGTTCAAAACGGAGAGCTTATGGTTCATAACACTAATGGCAAGCCTATTACCATAGCAGAACCATTCGCACTGGATCGTGTAAGCCACAGCTACTACATCGACAGCGATAAAAACGTTTATTTAATCTACCAACCCTACGAGCTGGCAAGCTACGCTGACGGCAACACCTATATTAAGATTACCCAAGACAAAGCACGAAAAATTGAGCGTTAAAACGCACTAAAGGGACGGCGCAAGCCGTCCCTTAACTTTTTATTTGTACAAGTCTACTGGCACAAGTGCCCGCAAATCGTTACTAAGCGTGAACTCGTCAGCCTTAACCTTGAACACCTCTGCCAGCAAATCGGCAGTAATAATTTCACGAGGCGCACCACTGGTAACCAGCTCGCCTGCCTTAACAACAACAACGTGGTCTGCGTACATAATGGCGTGGTTCAAATCATGCACTACCATTACAACGGTCAAGCCCAATTCTTGGTTAAGTCTGCAAATGAGCTGCATAATCTCCAGCTGATGGCAGATGTCCAAATAAGTAGTGGGCTCGTCAAGAAGAAGAACCTCCGGTCGTTGCGCAAGAGCCATGGCAATCCACGCACGTTGACGCTCGCCACCGGAAAGTGTATTGAGCAAGCGGTTACGCATTGCAGTTACACCAGTCTGTGCCAGTGCCCATTCTATATGTTCCTTATCGTCCTTGCCTCCACGTCCTAAAAAGCCTCGGTGAGGGAAGCGTCCCATCTCAACTAAATCGTTGACAGTCAAGTCACTGGGAGCTTGAGGTGATTGGGTTAAAATAGCAAGACTCTTAGCAAATTCTCGTTGGGAAAGACCACTCATCTCGTTACCCTTAAAGGTTACACTGCCCTTGTAGGGTAAAATGCGGGAAAGCGCCTTTAATGTTGTACTCTTGCCACAACCATTAGGACCAATTATCGCAGTAACCTTGCCTTCTGGAATTTCTAAAGACAGATTATGAACAATCTCTTTATCGTTAATGCTTACACAAATATTTTGTGCCTTAATAATTGCGCTCATCAGATTTCCCTCCTTAACAAGAACAAGAAGAAGGGCGCACCTAAGAACGCCATAATAATACCAACAGGTAATTCAATAGGAGCAAAGACTACTCTGGCAAAGGTATCACTCAAAGTAATGGTAGCAATGCCCAAGAATGCAGAAGCAGGCAAAAGATAACGGTAGTCACTACCAACAAGAAGCCTTGCTGCATGAGGAACAACCAAGCCAACAAAGCCTAGAAGCCCTACAACACTAACTGCGCTTGCGGCAAGGAGAGCTGCAATA
>CALCUU010000153.1 GCA_937906915.1 uncultured Phascolarctobacterium sp.
CGTATTTAGAAAGATTACGTCAAACTGTTGCTGAGCAAAAGGTGTACCTGCTTCTTGGCTGTGGGGAGTACGTTCCTGAAACTGGCAAGCACCATAATTCTTGCTTAGTTTTTGCACCGGACGGAAGTCTCCAAAGCAGGCATAGAAAGATTTACGGGGAGAAGCTTGGTTCTGAGAAGTGGGCGAGCCCGGGCGATGCAGTTAGTACAACTAAGTGTGATGGCGTGAACGTAGGTGTTCTCGTTTGTGCAGACAGTTGGTTTGACGAAAGGCCTCTTGCCTTGAAAGAGCAGGGAGCAGATTTACTTATTGACATTGCCGCTTGGCCAGAGACTAAGGAAACTGGCAACCCTTTGCCGTCTTGGAAGAAGGTTACCAAGATTACGGGGCTTCCCTTTATAGTATGTAACCAAACCGGTAAAACTAAATGGATGGATATGACAATAGGCGAGAGCGTTGCAATTCAAGATGAGGTTGTAAAATGTAAGTATAGTGGTGCAGAAGCAGTGCTTCTTTTAGAATTTGATACCGCAAAAAATAAAATACTCTCCGAAAAATTTGAAATTATTACCTTGTAATTAAGCTAGCTTCTAAAAAGCGTACACTTAAAAATTTAAAGACATCTTTTTCTAAAAATTTTTTGAAAAAAAGGTGTCTTTTTTGTTAGAAATATATTAAAAAAATTTCTCTTTTGTCATATTATTTGGTAAAATGTTCTTAATGAGTTGGTTAAGTAAAATCTTGACGCTTGTTCACGGACAGCAAGGAGGTAATCTCTTATGATTTATAATTATTATCCCGGCTGCACCTTGTCTACGAAGGCTAAAGAGCTTGACGTTGCTGCTCGCAAATGTGCGGAAGCATTGGGCTTCCCCTTGGTAGAGCTTCCCAACTGGCAATGCTGTGGCGCTGTGTATCCCATGGCTCCTGATGCAATTGCAGAACGTTTAAGCGCAGTTAGAGCATTAGCTGCTGCAAGGGACAATGGTGGAGTTTTAGTTACTCTGTGTAGCGCTTGTCATCACGTAATCAAACGTGTTAACGATGACATGGCAAATGTAAAAGAAATCCAAGAAAAGGTAAATAACTACCTTGGTTTGGAGGTTCCTTACACCGGGGAAACAAAGGTATTACATTATTTAGAAGTTTTGCGTGACGTAGTGGGCTTTGAAAATTTGAAGGCAAAGGTTGTAAAACCCTTGCAAGGTCGTAATATTGGGGCTTACTACGGTTGTTTATTGCTTCGACCGGGACAAGTGATGTCCTTTGATGACGTTGAACGTCCAGAAATCTTAGAGAACTTTATCAAAGCCATTGGCGCAACTCCTGTAATCTACGATATGCGTAACGAATGCTGCGCTGGTTACATGGCTGTTACAGATAAAAACCTGTGCAAAGAAATGGTTAGCGAAATCCAAGACAATGCTGCAGATGCAGGCGCAGGCGAATTTATTACTGCTTGCCCCTTGTGCGCCTACAACCTTTTGGAAAACGCAGGCGCTACCAAGCTTCCTGTTAGCTACTTTACCGAAGTTTTGGCAGAAGCTTTGGGCTTGAACGAGGGAGGTGCTGATTGATGGTTATCAATAATAAAGAAAGAGCAGAGATGCTCCGTCAATTATCTGGTACCAACGTAAGCCTTTGCATTCAATGTGGACGTTGCAGTGCCAACTGCCCCGTTGCGTGGAAAATGGACGTACTGCCTCACCGTTTTGTTTATGAGCTTTTAAACGGTGGTAATGTAGATGTTTTGCTTGAAGCAAAATCTCCGTGGAAATGCTTGTCCTGTTTTTCCTGCGCAGAGCGTTGCCCCAAAGGCGTAAGCCCTGCGGCAATTATGGAAGCAGTGCGTTTGACTCACATTCGTGCTCAAGGTAATAACAAGCTTAACCCCGCAGATCTGGAAAATTACGACGACAAGATGCCTCAACAGGCTATTGTCGCTGCTTTTAGAAAATTCAACAAGTAGGAGGGAAATCACGTGCAAAAAATTGGTGTATTTGTTTGCTGGTGCGGTAGTAACATTGCCGGAACCGTAGACGTGGCTGCCGTAGTTGAAGCTGTGAAGAAAATTCCCGACGTTGCCTACGCAGTTGACTACAAATATATGTGCTCTGAAGAGGGCCAAAAAATTATTAAAGACGCGGTTGCAGAATACGGTTTGGACAGAATCGTTGTTTGTTCCTGCTCTCCGCGTATGCATGAAGCTACCTTTAGAAAATGCGCTGAAAGCATTGGCATCAACCCCTATATGGTGGAGATTGCCAATATCCGTGAGCAATGCTCTTGGGTTTTGAAGGACGTTAAGGTTGCAACTGAAAAAGCAATTCAACTGACTAAGGCTGCTATTGCTAAGGTTCGTTTTAACAATCCCTTGCATCCCGGTCAAAGCCAAGTTGTAAAACGTGCTCTCGTCATTGGCGGTGGCATCGCAGGTATTCAAACTGCGCTGGACATTGCTGACGCTGGCTACAAGGTAGACATTTTAGAAAAAGAGCCTACCATTGGCGGTAAGATGGCGCAAATCGACAAAACCTTCCCGACTTTGGACTGCTCTGCCTGCATTTTAACTCCTAAAATGGTAGACGCTGCCTGCCACGAAAACATTACCATTCATACTTACAGCGAGCTGGAAGCTGTAAGCGGTTATGTTGGTAATTTTGACGTTACCATTCGCAAGAAAGCACGTAGCGTAAAAGCTGATATTTGCAGTGGCTGTGGTATCTGTACTGAAAAATGCCCCGCCCGCAAAACTCCCAGTGAATTTGACGAAGGCTTACGCAATAGGGGAGCTATTTACATTCCCTTTGCTCAAGCCATTCCGAAAGTTCCTGTTATCGACCGCGAAGCTTGCCTGAAATTTAAAACCGGCAAGTGCGGCGTATGCTCCATTGTTTGTCCTAACGGAGCTATCGACTACACCCAAGAGGACGAACTGATTACTGAAAAATACGGTGCTATCGTTTTGGCAACCGGTTTTGAACTGATAGACTTGGATAATTACGGCAACCTTGGCTACGGACGTAGTAAAAATGTTATTACTTCCATGCAGTTGGAGCGTTTGACTAACGCTGCTGGTCCCACCGAAGGTCACTTGGTTTGCCCCGCTTCCGGTAAAGAGCCTAAGAGCGTGGTAATCGTAAGCTGTGTTGGTAGCCGTGATACCTCCGGTCGTGGTAAGACCTATTGCTCTAAAGTTTGCTGTATGTACAACGCAAAACACGCTATGTACATTCGTGAGAAGTATCCCAATGTAGATGTTACCGTTTTCTACATTGACGTGCGTACTCCGGGCAAAGGCTTTGACGAATTCCAACGCAGGGCTGTAGAAGAATACGGCGTTCATTACGTGCGTGGTCAAATTGGTAAGATTATGAGTGATAAGGAAGGCAATTTGACTGTCTTCGCCAGCGACTTGAACAGTGGCAGACACTTAATGTTGAATCCTGACCTTGTTGTTCTAGCTTGCGCAGTTAAACCTGCTAAAGACGCTCGCAAGCTTGCTTCCATGCTTACCGCAAGTATTGATACCAACGACTTCTACGTTGAAGCACATCCCAAACTGCGTCCCGTAGAAAGTCCCACCGCAGGCATTTTCCTTTCCGGTATGTGCCAAGGTCCTAAGGATATTCCTGAAACCGTTTCCCAAGCAGGCGCTGCTGCAGCGAAAGTTATTGGTTTACTTGCTAAAGATAAGCTGATGACCAACCCCTGTACTGCAAAATGCAATGAGCAAATTTGCAGTGGTTGCCTGACCTGCACCAATGTTTGTCCTTACGGCGCTATCAGCGGTGTAGAAAAAGAAGTTGTTACCTTAAACGGTACTCGTGAAAAACGAGTTGTTGCTGTTGTAAACGAAGCTTTGTGCCAAGGCTGTGGTGCTTGTACCGTAGCTTGTCCTTCTGCAAGTATGGACCTGCAAGGCTTTACCAATAAACAAATTTTGGCAGAGGTGGATGCATTATGTTAAAAGACGCTGCTAAATTTGAACCTAAGATTGTAGCCTTCTGCTGTAACTGGTGCAGTTACGCAGGTGCTGACGGGGCAGGTACTGCTCGCAAGAACTATCCTGCCAACGTAAAGATTATTAAAGTTCCCTGTTCTTGCAGGGTAAACCCTATGTTTATTTTGCGTGCCTTCCAACGTGGCGCAGACGGTGTTATCCTTTGTGGCTGTCACCCCGGTGATTGCCATTACAGCACTGGTAACTATTACACTCGTCGCAGAATGGCGCTCTTAATGAGTATGTTGAACTTTATGGGCGTAGCAGAAGACCGCTTCCGTGTGGAATGGGTTTCTGCCGCTGAAGGTGCGAAGTTTGCGGAAGTCATGAACGATTTCGTAGCGCAAATCACCGCACTGGGAGAAAATGTAAAGTTGAGGGATTTACGATGCAAAAAATAGCAGAACTGATGCGGGCTAAAGCAGTTGAGCTTTTGCAAAGCGGTAAAGCGGAGCGAGTTCTTGCTTGGCGTGCAGGGGAGTTCTTCTACGATAACGCTCCTGCTGCCTTTAACGACGTAGATGCCTGCCAAGAAATAGTTTATAACGAATTTTGTCCTGCCAATTTGGCAAAGTATTTAATAGAAGCAACTAAACAGCAAAAGAAAACTGCTGTGTTCTTAAAACCCTGCGATACCTATGGTGTAAACCAACTTTTGAAGGACCATCGCATTAAACGCGAATACTTCTACGCAGTGGGAACCCCTTGCAGTGGTATGCTTGACGTTAAAAAAATTAAGGAGCTTGGTGCAAAAGCAATCACCAAGATTACCTGCGAAGATAACAAGGTAATTGTAGAAACTCCTTATGGCACTAAAGAATTTGCAAAAGAAGAAGTTCTTTTGGACAAATGCATGATGTGCAAAGGCAATGAATATAAAATTGCTGACGAAGAGCTGGGCGAAAAACTGGAACCCATTCAATTTGTAGGGGACAGATTCGCCGCTGTTAAAGCCATTGAAGCAATGAGCGCAGAAGAACGCTTCGCTTTTTGGCAAGAAGAATTAAGCAAGTGCATTCGTTGCAACGCTTGCCGTGATATTTGTCCGGCTTGTAGCTGTGAACAATGCATCTTTGATAATCAAGAAGCTCCTGTTGCCGGCAAGGCTGCAGCTGACGATGTAGAAGAACAACTCTTCCATTTGATTAGAGCTTATCACGTAGCAGGTCGCTGCGTTGGCTGTGGCGAATGTGCACGCGTTTGCCCCCAAGGCGTAAAGCTTGGCTTGCTTAACCTGAAATTCATTAAAGATATTAACCAATTCTATGGCGCATACCAAGCAGGCGAAGATGCTACAACTCCGTCACCGCTGGTAAGCTACAAAGAAAATGACCCGGAAGCTGAAGAAGCAGTACAAAGGAGGGGCTAAGATGTTAAAAATTACTTTAGACAATCTGCCCAAGCTTTTGGCTGCGCTAAGCGAGCTGGGCGAATTACAAGTTCCCTGCGAAAATAAAAGCGGTAAAGTTGATTTTGAGAAGTGGAATGCAGAAAAAAGACCTCGTTTTGATGTCACACTAACTTCAAAATCTGCTAAAGATTTGTTTTTCCCGCAGGTTGAAGACTTACTTGCCTTTAAAACTGAAGGTAAGAACCTTTCCATTGAACAAATTATGCCTTCTGACAAGAAGGTTATCCTGATGGGCGTGCGTGCTTGCGATATTAAAAGCTTTGAACTTTTGGACAAGGTTTTCTTGAAAGACCCTGTTGATACTTATTACAAAGCTCGTCGTGAGAACACCCTTATCATTGGCATGGCTTGCTCCGAGCCGGAAGAAACCTGCTTCTGCGGTAGCTTCGGTATTGACGCAACTGCTCCTTGTGGCGACGTAACCACTTGGATTGTAGAAGATGCTCTGTACTGGCAAGCAAACTCCGAAGCTGGCAAGGCTTTGACCGAAAAGGTAGCAGAGCTTTTGGAAGAAACAGAGGCTTCCAAAGTTGAAGAACAAGCTGCTGTAACCAAGGCTGTGCTCGAACAAATGCCCTTGGCTAATTTCAAGGTAGCAGGTAAAATTCCCCAAGACGAGCTGAAAACCTTTAACAGCAAGGTTTGGGAAGAAATTTCCGCAGGCTGCTTGTCCTGCTGTACCTGCACCTACGTGTGCCCGACTTGTCATTGCTATGACATTCGTGAGTACGC
>CALCUU010000154.1 GCA_937906915.1 uncultured Phascolarctobacterium sp.
CACGGAACTCCGGTTGATTCAGCAGTTGCTTGGTGCCACCAAGGAAAACTCTTTGCTCGTTTTGCTTGCGGCTCATACGCTTAATGGCTTGCAGGAAGGAGGTGAAGAGCACCTTGTCCTCTGCTACGTCCATGTGTAGCGCACTTAAAAGCTCGTCGCTGATTTCGGAAAGCTCCTTGCCCTCTAACACACTGCTAATTCTGCCTGCCAGGTAATCCATTTCCTCAGGACGCATGCCCAAGGGAATTTCTACCACGCAGTTATCAACGTTGCCGTCATCGGTAACGATGCACAAAATCGCATGACTGCTGTCCAAGGGTAAAAATTTTATGTAACGGAAAACAGCCCCCGTATCCTTATTGGCAAGTACCATGGATACGTTTTGGGTCATTCGGGAAAGTATCTTCGCCGTAGATTGGAAGATGTCGTCGATATTACGACGACGTTCTTTATACCAGCTGTTTATCAGCGCCATATCATTATCAGTCAAAGAACCGGGTTCAATAAGGGAATCTACATAAAAGCGGTACGCTTGAGCAGAAGGCACACGTCCTGCGGAAGTATGGGGCTGTTCAAGATAACCAAGCAATTCCAAATCGCTCATCTCGTTGCGAATGGTTGCAGGGCTAATGCCCAAGTCATACTTGCGGGCGATAGTTCTGGAGCCTACCGGTTCGGCAGTAGAAATATAATCCTCTATAATAAGCTGGAGAATTTTTTTCTTTCTGTCATTTAACATATTCCCACCTCAGTTTTTGTTAGCACTCAATTTGTTAGAGTGCTAACATCTGGTATGATAATAGCACTTCCCCCAATCCTTGTCAACAAGAATTTAGGAAAAGTGCTAAACAGTCACAAATATTTCAAAAATAAGATTGCCAAGCTCCATGCCACGCTCCGTTAATTTCAGAACGTCTCTTTCAGAATCGTAAAGGAGCATTCCATTTTGAAAGAAGGGTTCCATTTCGGAAGCGAAGCGTTCCAGCACGTCAACACCGAAGCGTTCACGAGCTTCCTTTAAATTTGCACCACTACTTTTGCGCAAGCCCATGAACATAAACTCACCAAGAAGCTCTTGCTTCGACAAGTTTTCTTCATTATATGTAGTGTCTTTTCCAGCTTGGGCAATGTAATCCTCTACATCACTATTCGCAGTAAAGCGAGAAGCTCCGTCAAAGCCACAGGCAGCAGCGCCGAAGGCAGCGTAGGGCCGGTACTGCCAGTACACCAAATTGTGCTTGGAGTACTGTCCGTTCTTAGCATAGTTAGATATTTCGTAACGCTCGAAGCCATGCTCACGTAAGAAGTCCTGCACCAGCTCGTACATATCGGCAGCAGTGTCTTCATCCGGCAGGGTAAGCTTACCATCGCTTACAAGTTTTTCCAGAGGAGTACCCTCTTCCAAAATCAAACCGTACACGGAAATATGCTCAATGCCTGTAGCAACAAGCTCTTCCAAGGTTTGACGAAGGCTCTCCAGGGTTTGCCCGGGCAGTGCGTAAATTAAATCTGCACTAATACGGGTAAAGCCTGCTTCCTTCGCCCAAGCGATTGCCTGTAACGCCTCCTCTGCAGAATGAATACGCCCAATGGTTTTAAGCTCACTGTCGTTTAAAGACTGCACCCCAAAGCTGATGCGGTCAAAGCCTAAAGTACGCAGAGCCTTGAGCTTGTCTAAATCCGCAGTACCGGGGTTCACCTCAATGGTTGCCTCCGCAGGTTGTTGCCAATATTTATATTTCTTCAAAGCATCTACAAGCCTTGCAATGCACTCCACAGGTAAAGTGGAAGGAGTGCCACCACCAAAATAAATGGTAGCATTGGGGTTCACAGGTAAGCACACTGCCCCGCCCATAGCAATTTCCT
>CALCUU010000155.1 GCA_937906915.1 uncultured Phascolarctobacterium sp.
GGCATGCCTGTAAAAGACAAGGCTCGCGAAGCAAAGGTTGTGGAAAAGGTAACTGGCTTTTTGGACAACAAGGATTACGTGCCCGCAGTTGAAACCATTATGCACAGCATTATGGACGCTGCTTGCGTGCTTGAAGAAGCAGAGCTGGCAAAGAACGCTAACCGTAATTTAAAAATTGGCTGCTTTGGCGTACCGGGCTCCTTTACTCATCAAGCGTTGGAAGATTATTTCGAGGGCAGAACCTACGAGCGTCAGCACTATAACCTTTTTGAAGAAGTGATTACTGCCGTAAGCAAGGGCGAAGTAGATTATGGCGTTGTGCCTATCGAAAATTCTTCTACGGGCGGTATTACGGAAGTGTACGACCTGCTCCGTAAATTTGATTGCAGTATCGTAGGTGAGCGTTGCCTGAAAATTGAACAAAACCTTTTGGGCTACGGCGAAGCTACCTTGAACGATATTAAAAAAGTTTACAGCCATCCCCAAGGCTTGGCGCAAAGCAAGGAATTTTTCAAAGACCATCCTCAAATGGAGAAGATTCCTTATTACAGCACCTCTAAGAGTGCGGAAACCGTTGCCGAGCAAAAAGACATTACCCTTGCGGCTGTTGCGGGCAAAAAGGCAGCAGAGCTGTACGGCTTGAAAATTTTGGCAGAAAATATTAACTTTAATTCTAATAACTCTACCCGCTTCGTAATCATCACTAAGGCTCCGGAAAAAGTTGCCGGCGCTAACAAGATTACCGTTGTTTTCGCAGTGAAGCACGAAGCAGGTTCTCTCTACAAAACCTTGGGACACCTTCATCATCGTGGCTTGAATATGCTGAACATCGAATCTCGCCCTATGGAAGGAAAATCTTGGGAATACTTCTTCCACGTAGATTTGATGGGCAACTTGGATGACCCTGATGTTATCGAGGGCTTTGAAGCAGTACAAAATAATTGCACCTATTTCAAAATTTTGGGCAACTATCGTGCTGACGACCGAAAGGAATGAGATTATGCAGTATGGTTTGTTAGGTGGCAAGCTGGGGCACAGCCTGTCTCCGAAAATTCATGAACTGTTTTTTAAATATACTGGTCTTACCGGAAGCTATGGTCTTTTAGAGACGGAGCTGGAAGCTTTGCCCGAAAGAGTAAAGGCAATGGGCAGTACCTACGCAGGTAGCAACGTAACCATTCCCCATAAAATTGCCGTAATGCCTTTACTGGATAGCATTGCTCCCGAAGCCCAGGCAATTGGTGCTGTAAACACCATTAAGTTTACGGAAGCAGGAGCCTTTGGCTACAACACAGATTACTTTGGCTTTGGTAGAATGTTAGAGTATAATAACATTACCATTACTGGAAAGATTGCTGTGGTTTTGGGAAGCGGTGGCGCTGCCCGTGCGGTAATGAAATATTTGGCAGATAAGGAAGCTGAAAAGATTTATCTTGTTACTCGTGACGTTAGCTCCGTTGATAAACACTTTCTGGAAATTGCACCCGGTTGCCAAGTAATTGACTACGCAGAGCTGGAAACCATTAAGGGCGATGTGATTATTAACTGCACTCCCGTAGGTATGTACCCCAAAGTGGAAGCTTCTCCTGTAAGCGCAAAGGTTACTGCAAATTTTGAGGCAGCAGTTGATTTAATCTATAATCCTGGGGAAACAATGTTTCTGCGTCAGGCGAAGGAAGCTGGCAAGAAATACGTGAACGGTTTGTTTATGCTTGTGGCGCAGGCAGTGGCGGCGCAGGAGATTTGGCAAGGAAAGCAATATGACAGCGATTTGATTGTGAAAATTATGGCTGACTTGGAGCGTAATATATGAAGAACATTATTTTAATTGGTATGCCTGGTTGTGGTAAGACAACCTTTGGCAGAAAGTTAGCAGAAGAATTAGGACGAGACTTCTACGATGCGGACGAAGTGCTGGTAATGAGGGAGCGTCGCACAATCGAAGACTTCTTTGCAGAAAGTGAAGCAGCCTTTCGTGAGGCAGAGACCCGTACGTTAAAGTATCTTGCGGAGATGGAAGGCGTAATTATTGCAACTGGCGGCGGGGCAGTGACCCGTCCCGAAAATATGGAGCTGCTTTCTAAAAATGGAACCATCGTTTTCATTGACCGCAAGCCTGAAAAAATTTACGCGACTATCAACGACGTAGTGCGTCCTCTTCTTGCAGATGATAAATTGCGTTTGTTCAATTTGTATAATGATCGCATTGAGCTTTACAAGGAATACGCAACCTACATCATTGGCAACAATGGAGCGTCTGAAGAAACTGTGGAAAAACTGCTGAAATATGTTAGAGGTGAACAGGAATGAAGAAAATTTTAGTGCTGAACGGACCCAACATCAATATGTTAGGTGTGCGTGAGAAAAATATTTATGGTCGCCGTGATTTCAAAAGCCTTTGTGCTTATATTGAATCTGCTGCTGATAAATTAGGAGTGCATGTGGATTTGGTGCAAAGCAACTACGAGGGTGACATTGTTACTGCTATCCAAAACGCTTACGGAATTTACGATGGCATTGTCATCAATCCGGCGGCGCTTACCCATTACAGCGTAGCAGTGCTTGATGCTTTGAAGGCTGTGAACATTCCTGCTATCGAAGTTCACATCAGCAATATTCACGCTCGCGAAGAGTTCCGTCATAAATCTGTAACTGCGGCAGGCTGCCTCGGTCAAATTTGCGGACTTGGTTTTGCAGGCTACGCTCTTGCGTTGGAAGCACTGGCTGTGTACCAAGGGGAAGAGTGAAAATTAAATAGTTGTTATAAAACACAAAAACAGGATTTACCTTTCGGTAAATCCTGTTTTCTTCATTATATATACGTTTTTAAAATGCTTATCCTAATTTCTTCAAGGTCATATTTACAAGAACGTCAACGCCGTTTTGGAGACCGTCAATGTTAAAGTGCATATTGGGATCGTGGAGTCCCGGTTCTGCGGCAACGCCTACGCCAAAGTAAGCTGCTTTCAAATTAGGATATTTATTTGCGAAATAGTGGAAGTCTTCGCCACCGGTATTGTTCAGTACGGGCATAAGGTTTTCTTCGCCTACAACTTCTTTAATGCTTTCGGCAACCTCTGCGGTGAGCTCGTCATCTAAAACTGCAGCAGGGATTACGCCACCGGGGAAGATGATTTCTGCTTCTGCTTCGAAGGCTTCGGCAACGCTATGTACAACTTTTTTGAAGCGTTCCAACAGCTCGCTCATAATTTCGTTGGTTTGAGAGCGAATGTCAAACATCATGGAGGTGCAGTCGGGGATGATATTGGTTGCTGTGCCACCACCGTTGATGATGGTAGGCTTGCAGCTCCAAGAGAAGTTGGGATTCATTTTGATAGCGCCAACGCTGTGAATGATGGCAGCGGCAGCTTCAATGGTGTTTACGCCAAGATGGGGGCGGGAAGCGTGAGCGCTTCTGCCTCGTAAAACAACTTTTACGAAAGTGCTGGAGGAATGTTTTACGCCGGGGGAGAGGGTACCAAAGGGAATGTCTTGTACCGGACGAATGTGCAGACCAAGCGCCATGTCCACATCTTCCAGAACGCCAGCTTCGATTACACCAAGAGCGCCTTTCAAGGTTTCTTCCGCAGGTTGGAACAAAATTTTCAAGGTGCCACGTTTAATTTTGCCTTTGAGCAGGGAAGCTGCAGCAAGAAGCATCGCACTGTGAGCATCGTGTCCGCAAGCGTGAATATTTACAGGCTTACCGTCAACC
>CALCUU010000156.1 GCA_937906915.1 uncultured Phascolarctobacterium sp.
CTTTAGCTTTATGGCAGCCTACCACCCTGTCCACGACACCATGCTTAGCTGTATTGCGGGCGGTGTAATGTATGGCATTGGTGCTGCCTGCATGTATCGCGTTGGTGGTAGCGGTGGCGGTACGGATATTATCGGCGCCATTATCCAAAAGCACTACTCCATTAGCATTAGCACCACAGGCTTTATGTTTAACATTGTCCTGCTCTTCATCAGCAGTTTTCTCTTTGGCATCGAGCCTGCCCTCTACACCCTGCTGACCATGTTCATTATGACCAAAACCTGCAACGCTTTCGTCGTAGGCTTCGATTTCAAAAAGAACATTATCATTATCAGCGACAACCCGGAACCAATCGCAGAAGCTATCATTAAGGTTGTTGGTCGTGGCGTAACCTACCTTCACGGCGAAGGCGCCTTTACCCACCGTGAGCGTGACGTTCTCTTTGTCGTGGCAAAGCTTACCCAAACGGCGAAGATTCGCTCCATTGTTAAGGAAATTGACCCCAACGCCTTTATGATTATCCACGACGTTAACGACGTTTTCGGCAGAGGCTTTACCTTAAAGGCCTCCGGTCCCAACTATCCTAGACCCTTACCTCCGGAAAAACATCATCACCATTAAAACAATTAAGGCACACAAGTAGTCCTCTCAAACTAGAGAAACGCTACTTAGTGTGCCTTTTCTTTTTAAAACTTCTTATATAAAATTCTTACGGAGTTTAGCACGCACAGCATTGCTACCCCGGTATCAGCAAAAACTGCCGCCCACATGGAAGCGTAGCCCAAAAGCCCCGCCACCATAATTACGCCCTTTATTCCAAGGGCAAAGACTACGTTTTGCCACGCAATACTGCCTGTTTCCCTGGCAATATCAATAGCCTTGGGCACGGAAGTAAGTTCCGCATTCATAAAAACTACGTCCGCAGCTTCAATGGCAGCGTCCGCACCACTACCCATGGCGGCGCCCACGTTTGCTCCTGCCAAAACAGGCGCGTCGTTGATGCCATCACCTACAAACATTACAGCACCGTACTTTTCACGCAGTGCTTCCAGCTGGCTCAACTTTTCG
>CALCUU010000157.1 GCA_937906915.1 uncultured Phascolarctobacterium sp.
CGCGGCGCAATTTTGCTCCTCCTTGTTATACAGCACTTCTGACACGTCTTTGTTGAAATTAGAGCTCCCGCTTCGTCGGGAGCTTTATTTTTTCACAATTTTGACAAAAAGACTTGAAGTATTTACCCGTTTGGGCTATGATATTCCTATGTAATCCCATTCAAAAATTTTATAAAAAAGGAGTGTGAAAAAATGGGTAACTTTTTAGGTAGCCTGCCTGTACGCCTTGTAATTGGCGTAGCTTTAGGTATTGTGGTTGGCCTTGGGGCAAATGAATCTTTAATGCAGGTGATCCTTACCTGTAAAAGCCTCCTTGGTAATATCATTATGTTCTGCGTTCCGCTGATTATCATCGGCTTTATCGCACCGTCCATCACCCGCTTGGGTAAAAACGCTAGCACTATGCTGCGTTTGGCAATTGTTTTAGCTTATGCATCCTCCATTGGTGCAGCATTCTTCTCCACCTTTGCTGGTTACAGCATTATCCCTTCCTTGAACATCACCCCTGCGGTAGATGGCTTGAAGGAATTGCCGAAACTGCTCTTTGATTTGAAAATTGCTCCCGTTATGAGCGTTATGAGTGCGTTGGTGCTCTCCGTTCTCGTAGGTCTTGCAGCTGCGTGGACTAATTCCACCACCATTACCAAATGCTTGGAAGAATTCCAACAAATCGTTTTGGCAATCGTTACCAAAGTTGTTATTCCTCTGCTTCCCGTATTCATCGCTTGCACTTTCTGCGCTTTGTCTTACGAAGGCAGTATCACTAAACAATTACCCGTATTCCTGATGGTAGTTGCTATCGTAATGGTAGGTCACTACATTTGGTTGGCAGTGCTTTACCTTTTGGGTGGCGCTTATTCTGGCAAGAACCCCATGGAAGTTCTCAAACACTATGGCCCTGCGTACATCACTGCAGTTGGTACCATGAGCTCTGCTGCAACCTTGGCAATTGCTTTGCGTTGCGCACTGAAATCTTCCGTACTGCGTAAAGACTTGGTAAACTTTGGTATTCCTCTGTTTGCTAACATCCATCTTTGCGGTAGCGTACTCACCGAAGTATTCTTCGTAATGGTAGTATCCCAAGTATTGTACGGAGCTTTGCCTGCTTTTGGTGATATGGTTCTGTTCTGCCTGCTCCTTGGCGTATTTGCAATTGGTGCTCCTGGTGTTCCCGGTGGTACTGTAATGGCTTCTCTTGGCTTGATTACCAGTGTTC
>CALCUU010000158.1 GCA_937906915.1 uncultured Phascolarctobacterium sp.
GCCAAGCCTGCATCCTTAAAGGCACCGTGAATCTCACTACCACCTTCTACCAAAAGGCTGGTAATATTGCGGTTTGCCAGCTGGATAATCAATAAATCTAAAGGAATCTTGCCATCTTCCAAGGGCAAGCGGATAACTTCAACATTGGGCAAGGCGCTAATCGCTTCTGCCTTCACCTCGTCAGCTTCAAGGCTGGTAACAACAATGGTTTCCGCAGCAGCGTTCAGCACGCTGGACATCAAGGACATCTTCAAATGGCTGTCCAAAACAATGCGGATGGGGTTCTTGCCCTTCACCATGCGGGTAGTCAGCTCCGGGTCATCTTCCAGAACTGTACCAATGCCAACCAAAATAGCATCGTGCTGTTTACGCAAAAGATGTGCGTAGGTGCGAGCTTCTTCCCCGGTAATCCACTTGCTGTCGCGAGTGTGGGAGGCAATCTTACCGTCCAAGGTCATTGCGTATTTAAGACTAATGAAGGGGCGCTGCTTAGTAATCCAGCAGAAGAACTTTTCGTTTAAGCGCAGTGCTTCTTCCTCGCACACGCCAGTAATAACCTCGATATTTTGCAGGCGCAAATATTCCAAGCCTCTGCCTGCCACCTTGGGGTTAGGGTCAGTGCAGGCAACTACAACCTTTTTGATGCCTGCCTTTGCCAAAGCCACACAGCAGGGACCAGTCCTGCCATAGTGAGAGCAAGGCTCCAAGGTAACGTAGGCAGTACAGCCTTTCGCCGCAGTGCCTGCGTCTTTCAAGGCATTCACCTCTGCGTGAGGCTCCCCTGCCTTGTGGTGATAGCCTTCGCCAACAATCTCGCCCTCGTCATCAACAATCACACAGCCCACCATAGGGTTAGGACTGGTGTTGCCCTCTGCCATTTGGGCAAGCTCCAAAGCGCGTTGCATATATATTTCGTGATTCAACATAAACTTCACTCCAACAAAAAAATGCAAATTACCCTTGGGTAATTTGCACACTTATCCTCTAAAAGATATTGTCCCTTTTACCATCCAGACTATAACTGTCGGTACTGGAATCTCACCAGTTCGTGCCCGTAGGCTCGCAGACTATACTGCCGGTGGGGAATTGCACCCCGCCCCAAAGGTTACTATATTTAACTACGTTTAATTATAGCACATTGAGTTGTGCAGTCAAGAAAAACGACAAGCCCAACAGAATTTCCATATTTATTTCACCAACTTGTGGAAACACCTTTACCTTTCGCACATAAGTAAAGGCTCCGCATTTGCGGAGCCTTTGTGGTTAATTATAAGGTTTATGAAATTAGAAGCTGTATTTAGCGTCAACGTACCATTTCTTGCTTTCGGAATGGTCGCCTTTTTGGTAGCTGTAGCTTACGCCAAAGGTCCAG
>CALCUU010000159.1 GCA_937906915.1 uncultured Phascolarctobacterium sp.
AAAAGACGGGTTGTTGTTACACAACCTTTGAAGCTAAAGATTTATAAAACGAAAGGAGACTTCCTATGCCGTATGTAAATATTAAAATCACTCGCGAGGGTAACGTAACTCCGGAACAAAAACGCCAGCTCATTGAAGGTGCAACTAATTTGCTCCACGACGTGCTTGGCAAAAACAAAGCAACCACTGTTGTAGTAATCGACGAAGTTGAAACCGATAACTGGGGTATTGGCGGTGTACCCGTAACCGAAATCCGCAAACAAAAAAAAAAAATCCCCAAACAAAAGGGCGAGCCGTAAGGCTCGCCTTTAACTTTTTAGTCTTCGTCTTCTGTTTCTTCTTTAGGTTTAATAACCAGACGGATTTTTTCTACGCGGTTTTCGTCCATTTCCAAAACGGAAACTTCCAAGTTTTGCCAGGTGCCGGTGTCGCCTTGAACGGGAATGCGTCCTAAGACTTCTTCCATTACCCAACCGCTAACGGTAACAACTTCCATTTCTTCAACTTCTTCGTCAATTTTCATACCCATGTCTAAAATTTCAAAGAGGTCTTCCAAATTGGTGCTGCCGTGAACGATGTACTCAGTATCAGAAATTTTTTCAATCTCGTTAATTACTTCGTCGTGCTCGTCCCAAATTTCGCCAACCAGCTCTTCCAAGATGTCTTCCAAGGTTACGATACCGGTGGTGCCACCATATTCGTCAAGAACAATGGCGATGTGGGATTTTTTATGTTGCAGTTCTTGCAGAAGCTCGCCAATTTTTTTGCTTTCGGTGATGTACAGTGCCGGACGAATGATGGATTCAATGTCGCCGTCCTTATCATAAACCACATTGTAGAAGTCTTTTTGGTAGATGATACCAATGATGTGGTCCATGGTTTCCTTGTACACGGGCAAACGGGAGTAATTGGTTTCTGCAAAAACTTGGGCAATTTCTTCTTTGGTTGCTTCGGAAGAAACACCTACGATGTCAATACGCGGAGTCAAGATGTCAATAGCTTCTTGCTCGCTGAACTCAATGGCGCTACGAATCAAGGAGCTTTCCTGCTCGTCAATTCTGCCTTCTTGTTCCGCTTCCTCTACGATTGTGAGCAATTCTTCTTCTGTGATGGAATAGTCGTTTTCTGTGTGGAAGATTTTGGACAACAGCTTCTTCCATTGTTTAAACAGGAAGTTGAAGGGGGTCAACACAATCATCAACAGATTTAAGAAAGGGGCAGCAAACATAGCGAATTTTTCCGGATTTTCCTTAGCAATGCTTTTGGGAGAAACTTCGCCAAAAATCAAAACCACTACGGTGATGACGATGGTAGCAACGCTAGGACCTTGTTCTTCGCCCAACAATTTTACGAATAAAACGGTAGCAACGGATGCGCAGGCAATGTTTACGATATTATTGCCAATGAGGATACTGGAAAGAAGACCGTCGAAGTTTTCGAGCATATCCAATACCAGCTTCGCTCTTTTGTCGCCTTTTTCAGCCATGTTTTTTACGCGGATGCGGTTCAAGGAAGAAAAGGCTGTTTCCGTTGCGGAAAAATAGCCGGAAAATAAAATGCATAAAATAATGATTAACACTGATGTACTACTGTCGCTTGTCATAACAATTCCTCTCTAATAAAAATAAAATAGGTTGATTAACGATACTTGTTTTTATGTTTGGTCTTGAGTTTTTTATCAAGCTCTGCCATTTTGTTGTATTCTTGCCACCAGTAGAGGCCAGTCAAAGGAATACCTACGCCAATGAAGCCCAGCCAACGGTTTTGCAGCAAAAATTCTGCAGCGATACCTGCGGCAATGGTTGCAATTACAATGATGAACATGCTCAATTTAATGCTTAAAAGAAATTTTTTCACGATGGTTCCTCCTAAAATTTATAATCGTGGAAGTTGTGGGGGCACAACTATATTATCTGTGGGAATAAGCTCTGGCTTAAAGATTTTCGCCAGCTCTATAGTGCTGATAGGTTCAGCCTTGGGGATTTGTCCTGCCAAATAAGCAAGGTAGCCAATGATTGGTTCAGGACTATCATATTCTTTACGCATCATACTTAAATCTAAATCCTTGTCACGCTTCGCCAAGCGACGTCCGTCAGGCGCCATTAAGAGGGGAATGTGCAAAAATTCAGGTGGCGTAAAGCCTAAAAGTTGGTAGATATAAATCTGAATGGGGGTGGAGCTTAGTAAATCTGCGCCACGTACCACGTGGGTAACGTTCATCAGCGCATCGTCCACCGTTACTGCAAGCTGGTAAGCGTATACGCCGTCACTGCGTCTAACGATGAAGTCTCCACTTTCTTCTATTAAGTTGTAGCTTTGCGCACCGTAGTTACCGTCAACAAAGGTTATGGGCTCGCCATTAACTGCCAAGCGGTAAGCAGGCTGGCGCAATTTAGCACGCTCTTCACGCTGGGAAGCTGTCAAATTTTTACAGGTTCCTGCGTACAGAATGCGTCCGTCGCTTAAATGGGGAGCTTCTGCTGCGTGAAGCTGTCCTCTACTGCAAAAGCAAGGGTAAATTAAACCTTGCTCTTCCAGCTTGCGGAAGTGTTCTGCGTAAATGTCGAAGCGTTGGCTTTGAAAGTAACTCTCGCTATCTTCGCTAACATAAGCGCCTTTGTCCCAAGTAAGTCCTAGCCATTCTAAATCCTTTGCCAGTAAATCGGCATTGGGGCGTGGGCAACGCACCTTGTCCAAATCTTCAATGCGCAGGACAATTTCACCGCCCTGAGATTTAGCGTGGAGCCAAGCCAGCAAGCTACAAAATATATTTCCTAAATGAATGCGTCCGCTAGGCGTAGGAGCAAAGCGTCCGCAAATTTTAGAGTTCTTCATAATAATGAGGCACTTCCTTTATTATCATTATATTTTAACATAAGAACGCAAAATACAAAATAAATTCTGCAAGAAAATTTTAACATTAAGAAAAATTTATCCTGTTTTGCAGAGTATTTGCAAATCAAGAGACGGTGCGTGGCAAGGACACTTTGCTTTTTAAGGCGGTTTGATGTAAAATATACTATTATAGAAATAATTACACTGGGTTATTAGTGTTTTTAATAAAAGGAGGAAATTCTGTGTTTCGTAAAACTTCTGCCATGGTAGAATCCGGCATTATGGCTGCCATTGCTATCGTTATGGCTTTGATTAGTATGTATGTGCCCGTTGCAGGTGCTTTCGTAAATTTCGTATGGCCCTTGCCAATCATTATCTGCGGTATGCGCCACGGTTTAAAATGGAG
>CALCUU010000160.1 GCA_937906915.1 uncultured Phascolarctobacterium sp.
TGCAAATTTTAGGACTTATTATTACCTTGGTGACAGTTTTCTTCGCACCAAGCGAAGCAATTTATTATGGTATCCTTACTTTTTTCGGTAGTGCCATGTGGTTGACGTTACTGCTTAAAAAATTATTAGTGCGTGTTCCTGCGGTGGCAGGTATGCTTTCGAGCGTAGTGTGTTACGTTCTTACTAAAGACATTGCTTCGGGCGTGGGGAGTTTCTTTGGGGCAAAGCTTTTTACATTTCCGGAGTGGCTTTATCAAGACTGCTTTGCCATTTTAGGGTTTCACAGTAATAGCTTCTACTCTTCGGACTACGTTCCACTGCTTCCCCACATTTTCGTCTTCTGGTTTGGTATGTACCTCTTCGCCTGGATGCGTGAACACAATCTTACTCATTATTTGACAGGTGGCAACTATAAAATATTTACTTTTCCCGGAACTCATTCCCTAGAGATTTATATTTTGCATCAGCCCATTCTTATGGGTATCTGCTATTTAATTTTTGGACATACTCCGTAAAGTTCACAGAAACTTTACCATATAAAAAAGGAAGTATTCCTAGTGTGTCGAATGAATAAAAGTCGAACTATTTTTATTTGCTAAATTGTTTTTGAATGGAGCGCCTTATGTTAAAAGGAAGAAACCTGATAATAGCAATCGTGGTAGCGTTGTGCGCTGTTTATTACAGCTTCGTTACCAATGTTGCACCTAAATACATAAAGCAAATGATTCCCGTAGCTGAAACCATGGCGCAGGATTATATTCACGGCACAGTGAAGATTGGTGAAATTCACTGGGGTGGTGGTCTTTCTGCGGAAATAAAAGACATCGTGGTTAAAGATAAAGGGCAAAAGGATATCGCTGTTTTGCCCAAGACCGTTGTGCATTTACGTCCTTGGTTGGCGTTGGGCGGTGTAGAAAAGGCGCTGTCCGGCATCGAGCTTTTTAAACCGGAAGTTTTCTTGACCATGGACTTAGAAAAGCAATGGAACCTGCAACATTTCTTGAAGCCTTCTGACTCTACAGAAACTCCTTTTTACGGACTTTTAGAAGTAAAGGAAGGCTTATTGCACGTGGAAATGCCCGGCGGTAAATGGACCTTTCCTGTTAGTGGCGAAGTAAATGGCGGGGCTAATCCTAAATTTGCAGTGAATGCAAAGGTTAAATCCGGTAACGATGATGTGCATTTGCAAGGGCTTATTACCACTACAGGCGTTGGTAGCCTTAGTTTGAAAACTGCTTCTGTGGACTTGGCAAATTACGCAGCGGCGGCACAGTTCTTAGAAAACATTAAAGATAATTCCGGATTGATTCAAGATTTGCATTTGCATTGGAACAATAATGGCGAGCGTGTACAAATTGACGGTGCAGGAAAACAAAAAGCTGTAAGCGGCAAGCTGCTTGTTAATGGCGCTGTTCATAATTTTAAGGTTGATGGTGCTATTAGCGTTATAAATAACGTAATTACTTTAAAGCCTTTGGATTTAGATGTTGATGGTCACAAATTAAGCGTAGTTGGCGAAGCTGACTTAGCTGATTTGAAAAATTTAGAAGCCATTACTGCTAAGGGTACTCTTTCCTATGGTGACGGCAAGGTTGCGTTTAACGGTGGTTACAATGAAGCTGTAAAAGCATTCTTGGCAGAGATTGATTTCCAA
Source organism: uncultured Phascolarctobacterium sp. (assembly GCA_937906915.1). GTDB lineage: Bacteria > Bacillota > Negativicutes > Acidaminococcales > Acidaminococcaceae > JAHHUH01. The sequence goes on from CALCUU010000160.1 coordinate 1,655, forward strand.
AAGGTAAAAATAGCACTGCCTAGTATGCCTGATGATGCAGTTACCCTTAATGGTGAAATTGCTTTTGTGGCAGATGTTAAAGAAGATGGCGTTGACCTGCAGGCTGCAGCAGATGCCTTCGATTTGAATTGGCGTACCTTAAAAGTACATAAGCTTGGCTTTGACGGAACCTTCATCAACGGAGAACTTGACGTTGACCATTTCAGCGCTTTGGCTGGAGAAAATGGTAGTTTAATCGTGAAGGGTACTGTGGGTGCGGATAGCTCCTTGAATTTGAGTGGACGTATGGCAGAATTTCCCATTGACCCATTCCTGAGCTTTGCTGGTCAAGAAGGCAGTGGCTTGTGTTCCACAGGCTTTGATGTTACTGGCACTTTATCTGCTCCTGAATTTGGCGGTATTGTCCAAGTACGCAGAATCAATTTTATGAAGCAAGACGTTGTTGAGGCTCATGGGCACGTTGCCATGAAGGATAATGTGCTTGCTGTTACCAACTTCATTGCCAACATGAAGCAAGGTCAACATATTTTGAATGGTACTGTTAATTTGCAGGCAGCAGAGCCTGTTCTTGACGTGTCCTTAAAAACTGTTGGCGTGCGTGCTGAACCTATCGTTGCCTTAGTAGCTCCGGAAGTGAAGCTTACGGGTAACGTAGATAACCTTGTGCGTGTTAAAGGTAGCGTTGCTAATCCCTCCGTTGTTGGCCAAGTATGTCTTTATGACGGTAGCGCTCAAGGCGTTTTAGTAGAAAAGATTCAAGGTAAATACGATTATCAAAATGGTCAAGTTGATTTGCGTGATGTTTTAGTCAAAGCACTTTCCGCAGAGGTAATGCTTAATGGTACTATGACTAAAGAACAAAACCTTGATTTTAATATGGAAGCTCATAATGTAAGCTTGGAACGCTTGCCCATTATGGCTAGTGATCTTGATTTACAAGGTCTCATCAATTTGAATGGTCACTTAGGTGGCAATCTTACCTATCCTTATTTTAAGGGCGAGGTAGATGGTGAAGAAATCTTTGTTAACGGTGAAAAGTTAACTGAAATAAGCGGTAGTCTGGAAAGTAACGGACGCGAAACCAACAAGCTGGATATTCGTTTTAAACAACCTTATCCCGATGATGAAAGCAACTATGGTTTATTTACCGCTGATTTAAATCTTGATATTACTCAAAAATATATGCAGGGTAAAGTACTGACCTTGTGGGGTAATTTGGGTGGCATCTTGCGTATGGCGAAGCAGGACCTTAACATTGACGGTACTGCTCAAGGTGAGCTTGTCTTTTCTCCTAATGGTAAAGGCAGTGGCGTACAAATTGCCATTAGCGCCGATGATGTAAAGATTAACGACCTCAATTACTACCGTATGCAATTTAACGGTAAGCTTTTGCAAGGCATTATGCATATTGATGATGTAATGCTGCAAGAGCAGGAAGCAATTGCTGATAAGGGTATCATCACCGCAGGTGGTATTGTAGATTTGCGCAAGAAGCATTACGATGTATCCCTTTCTGCTGTGAAGGCTAACCCCGGTATTGTGGCTGCCTTTATGACGGAGCCCCCTGCAATTACCGGTGAAATGGATTTGGATATGTACCTTAACGGTACTTTTGCTGACCCAACAGGTAAAGCAAATTTAGTTATAACTAATGGTAGTCTTTCAGGTGTTACTCTGGATAAGCTTGTTGCTAACTTAACTATGGGTGACGACAAAATTAAACTGGATGACCTGGAAGCAATCAAGGATGTTTATGGCTTCAAAGCCTTTGGCGATATTCCTTTAGACTTGTTGCGTGACAAAGCTAATCGTCGCAATCCCAAGGCGCAAATGAATATCGAAGTTGATTTGTCCAATGCTCGTTTGGCAGTGCTGCCTGCGTTTACCAAAATGGTAGAGTGGGGCGATGGGGAAACTCACGGCAAATTAACTTTAGCCGGTACTTTGGAAGACCCCTTGGTGTTGGGTTCCATTGTTATTCCTGAGGGTAGCGTTAAAGTTAGAGATTTAGATACCGTTATTGATAAAATTCACGCTGACGTAGAGTTCCAAGGCAGAAAAGTTGTGCTTAACGATTTGTCCGCTGTGCTTGGCAAAGGTAAGCTTACTGCCAACGGCAGCTACGCTTTACGTGCGGATGCAGATGAACCCTACAGCTTGAATGTTGTAGCAGACAATGTGGAGCTGGCTTCGGAAATCTTTAGCGGTAAAATCAATAGTAATGTAGAAATAGTACCCCAAGAATATCCTGACTTTGCTCGTAAGCAAGGTAACTTGCCTGCGCCTTTGGCTCATCGTCCTTTGATTAAGGGTTTGGTTAAGCTTGATGACGTGCTTATCAATATGCCTACCATTCCTGAAATGAGTGACGAAGAGAGCAGTAATTATGGTATGGATTTGCAGATTGAATTGGGTGATAAAATTCATCTCTTCAATAAATATCTGTATGATATTTGGCTTAGCGGTAATATGCATATTAAAGGAAGTACAATCTTCCCGTTGATAGAAGGTAAAATCAATGCTGATAAGGGAACCATTACTTACTTGCGTACTCCTTTTACTTTGAAGAACACTTCTATCAACTGGTTAACACCTGGTTCGTTCTTACCTAATGTTAACTTGGAATGTGCAGCTCGCTTCAGTCGTTATGACATTTATATGCGTGTCACCGGTCCTCTTGAAGAAATGGATTTGCAATTGAGCAGTAATCCTCCTTTGAAGAGAGATACCATCGTGCGTATGCTCACCTTGCAACGTGATACTGCAGGCAGTGACGATGTAAGCAGCGAGGATATTCAAAACCTTATGACTGCAGGTTTACAGATGACTGTTTTAGGCGACGTGGAAATGCTTCTCAAACAAACCTTAGGCTTGGACCAATTCCGTATTTACACAGGTAAGGTTCGTTCCGGCATAGGTTTTGAAAGCGCAAAAGACCGTAGCCAAGAGCTTACTCAAGACGAAAGAAGTCAATATAACCTGCTTGTAAGTAAGTATTTGAATAATCGCTTCATGGCTGGCTATACAACTAGCTTTGACGGTATTGACAGAAGCATTTTTGGGCAGTACGATATTAGCAAGCGTGTCAACATTACCTATTCTAGAAGCTATGATTTGTCCGATGAAGCAGAGGATTGGTTTGGCTTAGAATATAAGGTAGGCTTTAATTAAAATTTTCGGGAAGGGAGGTAGAACAATGCTACAAAGCTATTTGGAAGAGCTGCGTAAAACTAAATTGCTGGAGCCAATGGAAGAACGCTCTTTGTGGGAGCGAGTTGCCTTAGGCGATATGCAGGCGCATCAAAAGCTGATGATTGCTTATCAGCCATTGGTGTTTAAACTGGCAATAGGTTTCCAACTTCCGGAGCACGAAACCATGGAACTGGTTCAAGAAGGCATGGTTGGGCTTTTGGAAGCAGCAGAAAACTACGATTACACTCGTGGTGTAGCTTTTAGTGTGTTCGCTACCTTCCGTATTAAAGGAAGTATGCTGGACTACTTCAAAAAAGCAAATAGTGGCGCTCTATATTTGGAAGGCGATTTAGGCAGTGGTCTTACGTTGGGAGAGGTGTTGGCTTCGGCGCAGGCTTCTCCTACCGAGCTTGCAGAGCGTCAGCTTTTGCATGAGAAGGTTGCTCAAGCCTTGGAACGTTTGCCGGAGAAGGAGCAGCAGGTTATTACGGGAATGTACCTTGAAGACAGACCTGCTCAAGCCGTTGCAGAAGCCATTGATGTAAGTCTTGGGCACGTATATCGCCTGCAAAAGAAAGGCGTAAGAAGAATTAGAGGCATGCTGTCTCGTTTCATACATGACTTTAATAAAGGTTAAAAATAAGTTTTTACTTTACAAAAACTGTATTGAAATAGTATCATTGAGTAGATATAGGCAGAATACTGCACTATTTTGCTCAAAAACGAATATAATCGCCTGAGACAAGGTGTTAATCAATAATTCTCAATAGGATTGTGATTATATGTATCTTTGTAGAAAGGGGTTAATGGCGTGGCACAAAATAGTCGTTCTGTCTTTCAACGCATCCGTAGTGTAAAAAGCAGTTTGGAAAATGCTGAACAAAGCTTTTTGGACAACAATGGTATGCGTGGTGAATTAGATTTAATGCTGGCAGAAGCAGAACTAAAAAATCTACGACGCAAAAAGGATTTACCTTGGAGCTGGAATAGGCATGTGCTTGCTATGTTCGTTGCTGCGCTTTTGGCGTTGGCAGGACTTGGCGGTTGGTATTATGCCCACGACAGCATTGCAGTTGCGGGTAAGCAACAAAGTCCCGAAGCTGTAAAGACTACCTCTTTAACCAAAGGGGAAGTGGTAACTTCCTTGGAAAGCAAAAAAACAATAATTCTACCTTTTGGTAATCAAACAATAAATAATGTACCTGCTAATCGGCAAGCGGATTACTCAAAGCAGGTTAATATAACAGAAGCAGATATGCGTCACTTGGTGCGGTCTGCTAGGGTAGAGCTTAGTAATTCCAAATAAACTTTAGGAGGACCTAAATGAAGAAAAGATTTTTGTTACAGCCTCTCACAATAGGTTTGGCAGCTGCATTGTTTGCAGTACCTGTTTTTGCAGAAGAGCAATCTGAAATTGCTCAAAATGCTGCAGTGTTAGTAGAGGCTGCTAATGTGGCTATTCCTCAAGCTGAAGCTGTAGAAGAAGTTGTTCAAGCACAACCTGAAAATAGACTTGCTCAATATTTGGGTAAA
>CALCUU010000161.1 GCA_937906915.1 uncultured Phascolarctobacterium sp.
GGGCTTGAGCCTGTCCCGTCTTGGTGGCGGTATTGGTACCCGTGGTCCTGGCGAAACTAAGTTGGAAGTTGACCGCAGACGTATTCGTGACCGTATTGCCTACATTAAAGAATGTATTGGCAAGGTTAAGAGCGTGCGTACATTACACAGGGCAGGGCGTAGTAAGGCTTCCGTTCCTACGGTAAGTTTGGTAGGGTATACCAACGCAGGTAAATCAACCCTGCTTAACACCCTGACCAATTCTGACATTTACGCTAAAGACCAACTCTTTGCAACTCTTGACCCTACAACTCGTCAGCTTGATTTGCCCAATAAGCAGCAAGCAATTTTGACGGACACTGTTGGCTTCATTCAACGGTTGCCTCACCAATTGGTAGCAGCCTTCCAATCTACATTAGAGGAAGTTGTAGAGGCAGACGTGCTCTTACACGTAATTGACGTTAGCCACGAGCTGTATAAGGAACAAAGCAATGCAGTTTATCACGTTCTAGAACAAATCGGTGCTAAAGATAAGACCATCATCACCGTTTACAATAAAATTGATAAGCTACCTGCTGATTCCGCACTGCCTGCACGCTTAGCGCAAGAAGAAAATAGCATCTGCATTAGTGCTAAGGCTAATATCAACCTTGATAAGCTGTTAGAACTCATCGCAGAAAACTTAAAGCTCAAAGCAGTAGAGGAATACTTCCTCATTCCGTACAGCGATTCTGCAGCAGCTGCACGCTTGCACAGCGTAGGAACTGTCTTGGAACAAGAATACTTGGCAGAAGGCACAAAATTAAAAGTTCGACTTGATGCAAATCAACTTAGCGAATTTGAAAAATATCTTAGCAAAGGTGAATAAAATTGATAGATTTTAAAGCAATCGAAGCAAATGCTTTAGCTGATGTGGCAGCACACAGCGCAGAACTGGAAGAAGCAGCGCTTTTCAATACTAATAAAGTAATCAACGCGTTCCGTAACAATATGGTTTCTGATTTTTATCTGAAACCTACCACTGGTTACGCATACTCTGACGTAGGTCGTGAAAAACTTGACCTTATTTACGCAGAGCTTTTCAAAACTGAAGCAGCACTTGTACGTTCCCAATTCGTTTCCGGAACTCACGCTCTTGCAGTTGCACTCTTAGGTAATCTTAGAGCAGGGGACGAGCTTATTGCAGTAACTGGTGCTCCTTACGACACCATGCAAACCATTATTGGTTACCCTGTAAAAATGGAAGGCTCTTTGGTAGACATGGGCGTTACTTACAAGGAAATTCCTATGAGTGGCGACCACGCTGACCTTGAAGCAATCAAAGCTGCCGTAACTGAAAAGACCACTATGATTCACATTCAACGTTCCTGTGGTTACAGCGCAGTACGCAAGACCATTACCGTTGAAGAAATTGGCAAAATCTGCAAGGTTGCCAAAGAAGCTAACCCCAATGTAATCTGCTTTGTAGATAATTGCTACGGTGAATTTATTGAAAAGGAAGAGCCTACTGAAGTAGGTGCAGACCTTATGGCTGGCTCCCTCATTAAAAACTTGGGTGGTGGCTTTGCTCCTACAGGCGGTTATATTGTAGGACGTGAGGATTTGGTAGAGAAGTCTTCTTATCGCCTTACAGCACCTGGTTTAGGTGGCGAGATGGGTGCTACTCTTGGCGATACAGCTCGTGAATTTTACCAAGGACTCTTCATGGCACCGCATATTGTTCTCCAAGCAGTAAAAACTGCCATTTTTGCTGCTTCTGTTTTCAAACAATTAGGTTATGACGTAAAACCTTTACCCGAAGAAAAACGCAGTGACATTATTCAAGCAATAACTTTGGAGAGTAGGGAACGTCTCTGTAACTTCTGCGTTGCCATTCAAAGCAACTCTCCTGTAGATGCCCACGTTGCTCCTGTGCCGTCTCCACTTCCCGGTTATCAAGACGAAATTATTATGGCAGCAGGTACTTTCGTACAAGGCGCTTCTATTGAACTTAGTGCCGATGGTCCGTGCCGTGAACCCTTTAACGTATTTTTCCAAGGCGGCTTAACCTTTGAACATGGTCGCTTGGCAATTATGGCAGCTGCTGAAAAAGTAGGAGCCAAATAAAAATAATATCATTTAACACGAACCCTCCTAGTATATTTAACACTAGGAGGTCTATTTTTAGCCATTTTCGTCATAATGACATCATTTTAATTTTAAAATCAGTTCAAAAACTATTGAAACGCAATATTAAAGGGAAGCTAATTTTAGCTTCCCTTAATTTTTAGAGCATACGGAATACAGAAATAACTTTAC
>CALCUU010000162.1 GCA_937906915.1 uncultured Phascolarctobacterium sp.
CGTCGATGTTTTCGCGTACGTCAATGTGGTAGGAGTTGGTGTAATAACCTTTATCGGTAATGTTGGGAACGCTACCGAATTTTTCTTTATCGATACGAGCGAAGCGGTAGCACAGGCTTTCTGCCGGAGTGCCGTAGAGAGCAAAGCCGATGTTGGTTTTTGCTTTCCATTTATCGCAAGCGCCACGCAAGCGTTGCATTACGCGTACTGCGAAATCTTCGCCTTCAGGTTCGGTGTGGCTGCAGCCTTTAACTGCCATGGTAACTTCGTACAAGCCAATGTAGCCCAAGGAAATGGAGGAGTAACCACCATAGAGGAAATGTTCAATGGTTTCGCCTTTGCCCAAACGAGCAATTGCGCCATATTGCCAATGCACAGGGCTTACATCACTACGAACTTTTTTCAACGCTTCATGTCTGCACATCAAAGCTTCGTAGCAAAGTTCAAGTCTTTCATCCAACAGTTCCCAGAATTTCTTTTCGTCTTGACCGGAAATCAAACCGATTTGCGGTAAGTTAATGGAAACAACGCCTTGGTTGAAGCGACCTTCAAATTGGTATTTGCCTTCTTCATTTTTCCAGGGAGCCAAGAAGCTGCGGCAACCCATGGGAGAGAATACGTTACCTTCGTAGTTTTCGCGCATTTTTTTAGCGCTGATATAGTCAGGATACATACGTTTCGCACTGCATTTTACAGCCAAGCGGGTAATGTAATCGTATTTGCCACCTTTCAGGCAGTTAATTTCGTCGAGAACATAAACCAGTTTGGGGAACGCAGGGGTAACGTATACGCCTTTGTCGTTTTTAATACCTTGCAAGCGTTGACGCAGAATTTCTTCTACGATCATAGCAGTTTCTTTCAGATACGGGTCGTCCTCTTTCAAATGGAGGAACAGGGTAACGAAAGGAGATTGACCATTGGTGGTCATCAAAGTGTTGATTTGGTATTGAATGGTTTGTACGCCACTTTGCAGTTCTGCGCGCAAACGTTCTTGTACCAAGCTTTCCAAGGTTTCTTCGTCAATTTTGCCTTGGGATGCTTCCAAAATATTGCGTTTAAATTTGTCATAGCTACGGCGCAGGTATTTACCCAAGTGGCAGATATCTACGGATTGACCGCCGTATTGGCTGGAAGCTACGGACGCAATGATTTGGGTCATTACGGTGCAGGCAACTTGGAAGCTCTTGGGGCTTTCAATCATTTTGCCATTCATAACGGTGCCTTTGTCCAGCATATCGCTGATGTTGATAAGGCAGCAGTTAAAAATAGGTTGAATGAAATAGTCAGCGTCATGGAAGTGCAGCACGCCTTCGTCATGAGCAGCAGAGATTTTTTCCGGCAGAATGATACGTCTGGTCAAGTCTTTGGAAACTTCGCCAGCAATCAAGTCGCGTTGGGTTGCTGCCATAACAGCGTTTTTATTGGAGTTTTCTTCCATTACATCTTTATTGCTATTGCGGATCAAGGACAGGATGGATTCGTCAGTGGTGTTGGCTTTACGAACCAAAGCACGTTTGTAGCGGTAAATGATGTATTGTTTTGCCAATTCAAATTTACCAGCGTCCATCAAGCTATGTTCCACGATGTCTTGGATATCTTCTACAAGCAAGCGCATTCTGTTGCGAGATTGTACGTTTTTAGCAATCTCCAAAATTTTATATTCTTCAATTCTATCTTGCGGTTCAACAACAGCATTTGCCTTTTGAATAGCGACAACAATTTTACTGCCGTCGAAATCAACGGTGGTACCATCGCGTTTAATAACTTTCATAATCCAAACTCCTCTTTCCTAAAATATATCAAAACATACAAAAACAAAGCATCCTCTGTGCTTTTTACAAATAAAATTTTATCACAATATATCGTGTATATCAAGAAGTTGGACGACAATATATAGTAAAAATTTCTAAAAACTTTGCCCACGCCACTGTTGCAAAAATTCCTGAATTTTACAGGAAAATCACTCTTGACTTTACAATTCCGTCTTGCGTCGGAGCATAGTTCCAAAGCACATCGTTCTCAAAATCACAGAAACCCTTTGCACGAAGCGTGTCTTCCCTGTTTTCTGAAAATCTCCCTTGATATTTCCACTTCTTTCAAAAAGTGGTACAATACTATCTGTTAATTCACTTAGTCTGGAGAATGCTTATGTATAATTTTCGTGGCGTCTTTATGCTTACGCTGTGTTCCCTTATTTGGGGCACTGCCTTTATCGCTCAAAGTGTTGGCGCTGAATATTTAGAACCTCTTAGCTTTAACTGCGCCCGTAGTATTTTAGCAACAATCTTTTTGTTTCCCTGCTTCTTGTTCTTTGACAAGCTTGCCGGCAAAAAGCCAAGCCTGTGGGGAACGGAAGATCCTTCTTCCCGCAAGAAGCTTTTACGTGGCGGTATCATCTGTGGTTTGGCGCTGACCATTGCCAGCTTGTTCCAGCAATTGGGCATGGCTTACACCACTGTTGGCAAAGCAGGCTTTATTACTTCATTATATATAGTGATTGTGCCAATTTTAGGCAGTCTTGCATTTAAGAGCAAGGTAAATATTTTACAGTGGGTCAGCGTGCTCATTGCTACCGTTGGTATGTACTTCATCTGCATCAACGAAGCCTTCACCATTAACAAAGGCGATATGTATATTTTAATCTGCGCCTTTTGCTTTTCAATGCATATCCTGTGTATCGAAAGTGTTATCCAAGGCTTGGACGGTGTGCGACTTTCCTTCATTCAATTTGCAGTATGCTCCCTTGTCAACGGCATACTGATGTTTATTTTTGAAACGCCCTCTTGGGAAAACCTTTCCTTGGCGTGGGAAGCAGTTGCCTACGCAGGCATTATGAGTAGCGGTGTTGCCTACACCTTGCAGATTGTAGGACAAAAGCACGTCAGCTCCGTCCTCGCTTCCATGCTTATGAGTTTGGAAAGTGTCTTTGCCATGCTCAGCGGATGGCTTTTACTTAATCAAGTGCTAACCAGTCGTGAGTTGATTGGTTGCCTGCTCGTATTCGCTGCAATCATTTTGGCGCAGTTACCACCAAAAATTTTAGGTTTAAAAGAATAAAGCTACATACACAAAAACGCTGTACCGCATTTCGCAGTACAGCGTCTATTTTTTCTTATTTATTTATTTCTTACAAGCTCGCCTTCCCAGCGTTTAACACCGCCGAAGTCAACAACCTTTTGATAGCCTAAGTCTAACAAAGATTTTTTAGCGATGGCACTGCGTCTACCGCTACGGCAGTACAGTACGATTTCCTTTTCTTTGTCGGGAAGAACGATAGTTGCTTTTGCGTTAATTTCGTCATAAGGAAGCAGGATTGCCCCAGCAATGTAGCCTGCGTTATATTCTTCTTGGGTACGCACGTCAAGGAGTACGAAATTTTCCTTAGCGTTCAATTTATTTTGCAATTCTTGAGTAGTCATAGTTTGATTAGCGCTAACGCTTTGTCCTAACATAAGCAGACCTCCGATTACTAATGCCATCAATTTATTTCTCATAAGCTCACCTCATTCCTTTCTTTGACTATAATATAACATAGGAATTATGACTTTTTCTGTAACAAAGTCACAATCCACAAAAGTTTCATAAAAAATAGCGTGCCAATTTTCATAGCACGCTAAAATTTTCTCTTCATTTTTATTTGACCCACGCTTCTAAAATTGGAGCCGCGTGTACGCCCATCAGCTTATATGTAATCGCCTTTGGGTGTACGCCATCAAGGTAAGCTTCATCACGCTCATCATCTGTCAAGCCAATGGCAGGCTGTAAGTCTAAAAGCAAAGCCTTATCAGCAAATTGCTCTTTAATTTTTTCACCAAGAGCAACCAGATATTTGTTAAGCACAGGTTCAGCGCTAATTAAAGGAAGCACAATGCACAGCTTATAATTTTTTTGCTCGCACCATTTCAAAAGCTTGGCAATATCTTCCAGAATACATTTTTGCGGACGACCTTGGATAATATCGTTAGCTCCACCTAAAAAAAGTATGTGCTTAGTAGCTTCCGGTAACATTGTCATACGCAGGCGATAATAAATATCGTCACAGCACTCACCGCACACTCCGTAATTAAGCATTTTTATATTGGTACGATTTTCTACCTCTGCAATCCAAGAGCTTTCGTTCATATAAGGAAAGCCCTGAATTAAAGAATCTCCAAAACAAGCAATGTATTTCATAGTAATCACCTTTATCTATGTTTATTGCCTGTATTATATCAAAGAAATACTTTTATTTACAATGACAGTATCACAATGATAAAATAAATTTATCAAACTAACCTGAAACAAATTTTCTAAGGAGTTGAGTTTATGGATAACTTTAATTACCAAGCTCCCACCCGTGTAATCTTCGGTAAAAACACCGAATCCCAAGCAGGCGCTCTGTGCAAACAATACGGCGCTCATAAAGTATTAGTACATTTTGGCGGTAACAGCGCTAAAAAATCCGGTCTTTTGGACAGAGTATGTGCAAGCCTTCAAGAAGCAGGCTTAGAATACGTACTTCTTGGTGGCGTTGTGCCTAACCCCCGCCTCTCTAAAGTTTACGAAGGCATCGAGCTGTGCAAGGCAGAAGGCGTTGACTTCATCTTGGCAGTTGGCGGTGGCAGTACCATTGACAGCTCCAAGGCTATTGCTTACGGTCTTGCCAACGAAGGCGACGTTTGGGAATATTATGAAGGCAAACGTACCGTAACCGGTAGCATTCCCACTGCAGCAGTTCTTACCATTGCGGCAGCAGGTAGCGAAATGAGTACTTCTTCTGTAATCACCAACGAGGACGGCTGGCTGAAACGTGGCTTGACCTCCACCTACGCTTACTGCAAGTTCTGCATCCTTAATCCGGAACTGACCTACACTCTTCCTGCATACCAAACTGCCAGCGGTTGCGTTGATATTATGATGCACACCTTGGAACGCTTCTTCACTGCTCCTGAAACTAAACAATTGGACATCATCGACAGAATTAGCGAAAATATTTTGAAGAACACCATGCGCAACGCTAAGATTGCACTGCAAGACCCCACCAATTACGACGCTCGTGCAGAAATTATGTGGTGCGGTTCCCTTTCCCATAACGACACCACCGGTGAACGTAGCTTTGGCGATTGGGCTTGCCACCAAATTGAGCACGAACTGAGCGGTATTTGGGACATTGCTCACGGCGCAGGCTTGGCAGCAATTTGGGGTAGCTGGGCTCGCTATGTTTATAAGTACAGCCTCCCCCGCTTCGTACAATTGGCAGTAAATGTTATGGGCGTGCCTAACGACTTCCGTAATCCGGAAGCTACTGCTCTCGAAGGTATTGCTAAAATGGAAGAGTTCTTCCGTAGCATTGATATGCCTACCAAAATCAGCGATATGGGCATTGAACTGACCGAAGAAAATATTAAAGAGCTGGCTTACAAATGCAGCTTCATGGGCAAGCGCACTGTTGGCAAAGTGAAAGCGCTGGATATTGCTGATATGGAAGCGATTTATAGAGCAGCAAAATAAAAACAAAAAAGCTCCGCATAAAGCGGAGCTTTTATTTTTTGCGTCAGCAGATATTACATAGCTGCTTCTTCAACGGGATATACGCTGATTTGGCGTTTGTCACGGCCTTTGCGTTCAAATTTTACACGACCTTCTACTTTAGCATAGATGGTGTAATCTTTGCCCATACCTACATTGTTACCGGGATGGAATTTAGTGCCACGTTGACGAACGATGATGGAGCCAGCGGTTACCAATTGGGTGTCATGAGCTTTGGTGCCCAAACGTTGAGCGTTAGAGTCACGACCGTTTTTGGAGCTACCGGTACCAACTTTATGTGCGTGCAATTGCAGAATAAGTTTAAACATTACTTTCACCTCCTATGTTCTTTGATGCGAACATATTGCGGAAACTGTTGCGCTAATTCTTCCACACCATAGTACATGGTCATAAAAAGAAGTTGCGACAATTCATCCGGTGCACTGTTCAGTGCTACTTCTAAAATACCGTCCTCTTCATCCACACGATAGAACGGTTTACGTTTCAAGTGTCTTTCGAGTCCAAGAAGCGGAGCCTGCGTAAACATGGAAACTGAATTACAAACTAAATCAATTTCTCCTGCTTTTACAGAACCTGAATGACCACTCACCTTGTAGCTGGTAATCATTCCATTCTTGTCCTTGTATAAATCAAGCGTAATCATAAAAATTAAGCTTCGATTTTAACGATTTCAACTGCAGTGAACGGTTGACGATGACCTTGACGGATACGGTAGTTGGATTTTGCTTTGTATTTGAAAACGAAGATTTTGTCAGCTTTGCCTTGTTCTACAACTTTAGCAACAACTTTTGCGCCTTCAACAACGGGTTTGCCGATTTTAACGTCAGCGTCGTTTACTACGGTCAAAACTTCTTCAAAAACAACTTCAGCGCCAACTTCTACGTTCAATTTTTCAACTTTCAAAGTTTCGCCTTCGCTAACGCGGTATTGTTTGCCGCCGGTTTTGATAATTGCGTACATCTATTGCACCTCCCTTATGATAGACTCGCTAAATACGGTACTCTTATTGAGTTTACGGAACCTCTCTACGCGGTTGGGGACGAACTGATAGCAGTCCATACTGGAATATTTTACCTAATATAATTTTATTTGTCAATACTGCTGTTGTCCAAAATCATAAAAGATTCGTGGTGCAACCCAGTATCGGCTTCAATTTTAATGGAGCAGGCAAGCTCACGTTCCCATTGGCGCATATCCTTTTGCTTCAGCCAATCAGCCAGCCACGGATTTGCGGCAATCAAAACATTTTTAGAGCTTCCTCTTTGCCCAAGCAGGCTACGCAAACGACGCTTAATCTCCAGCGCCAAGGTTTCCCTGCTTTGTACCCTGCCACTGCCACTGCAAATGGGGCAAGGCGAATATAATACGGAAGATAAATTTTGACGGGACTTTTTGCGGGTAATCTCCACCAAATTCAAAACGGTAATGTCCTGAACCTTGGGATGCATCTTGTCACCGCTCAAAGCATTTTGCAGAACGCTTAAAATTTCTGCCTTGTGTTCTTCCGTGTGCATATCTATGAAATCCACCACGATGATACCGCCAATATCACGCAGGCGCAGTTGACGAGCAATCTCTGCCGCTGCCTGACGGTTAATCTCCATAATGGTTTCTTCTAAATTTTCACGACCACTGAACTTACCACTGTTAACGTCAATAACGGTCATGGCTTCTGTGTAGTCAAAGACGATGTAGCCACCGTTGGGCAAATCCACCTGCCTATCGGAGATGGAAGCAATAGCCTCCGTTTGTCCGCAATAGGCGAAGATATCTTCCAAGCCTTGGTACATCTTCAGCTTAATCTTGCTGGCTTGAGGAAGATTTTTCATCAGCTCTTCCACACGTTTGTAAATGGCAAGGTCGTCAATCATAATTTCTGTTAAATCAGGACGCAGATAGTCACGGGCAATGCGAATTGCCAAATCCAGCTCGCGTCTTAAAAGCGCAGGAGCCTTTGCCAATTTTTCGCGAGCAGTCAGCACTCGCCACGCAGCAGCCAGCTCCGCAATATCCGCAGCCAAAAGTTCTTCGCTTACGCCAACCGCCGCAGTACGAATAACAATGCCTACGTTTTCAGGCTTCACTGCCTCGCAGGCTTTCACCAAGCGCTCACGCTCTGCCTTATCCGTAATTTTGCGGGACACGCCAATGTAAGAAGCGTAGGGCAAAAGCACCACGTACTTACCGGGCAAGGTTACCTCGCGGGTAGCAGTAGGGCCTTTGGTACCACGAGCGTCTTTAGAAATTTGCACCAGTACGCTTTGACCTTCGGTTACGTCCATCTTATCACCCAAGTACAAGAAGGCATTTTGTTCCAGCCCAATATCAATGAATGCTGCTTGGATGCCACGCACCACGTTGCACACGCGTCCCTTGAAAATACTGCCAACCAAATGGTTTTCTTCCGCGCGCTCTACCAAGTATTCCATAAGGCGTCCGTCTTCCACTAAACCCATACGGGTTTCGTCTTCCGTTGCGCCAATAATAATCTTCGCTGTCATCACTGCCTCCTTTCTGCACCTGTGCCGTAAATTTTGAGAACACTTTATTTTAACATATAAACCATTTTCTGGCAAAAGGGGATGGAAAAATACCGACTTCATTTTAAAAACGAAGTCGGTATCAAAAAGTTTTTTACATTTTAAAAGCATCACGGCTCAACATAGGAAGTTTCTTGCCGTATTTATTTACTTTGTAAAGAGTATGACGTTCAATGTCTGCCATCTCCACAGGCAAATTCAAAGCGTAAGCTTCGTTCAAAGCGTTAAGCAAATCAACAGCCTTCATACTGCCGGTAGGGGTAATCTTGCATTCAAAGGCGAAGCTTGTCTTGCCGTCCTTTTGTTCCACAGCAATTTTCGGAATGTAGAACTTAACGTCAATTTCTTTGAACTTTTCCTTACGTTTGGGGGCAGCCTTTTTAAAGAGCAGTTCTTCTGCTTCGTTGTAGCTTGCCACTGCTTCGGAAATATCTTCTGCAAAGGGCAGGGTAACAACGTAGCTTGCACCAGCAGCTTCTGCCATTAAGGCTGCAGTGTTATTGGCAACTGCATCAGCAGCAAGCACGCGAATACCACGAGGAAGTGCCTTATCCAAGGCTTTAGCCGCCAGCTCCACTTCCATGGGCTCTGCCAGCTCGATTTCCACAAATTCAGTGTAGCTAACAACGCCAACGCCCAATGCGGAAGCAAGGGAGAATTTCAAATGAGGGTTGAAGCCTTCGGAATAAGCAGCAGGCAATTTAGCACGACGGATGGCACGTTCAATGGTGCGCACATATTCCAAGTGAGAGATAAAGCGGATATCACGGTCTTTAGTAATTTGCATGCGTAATTTCATTATGCTTCACCTCTTTTGTAGTCAATAATTTCTACGCCAAGCTTTTGGCACACGCCACAACCGGTACAGGTACTGCGACGGCAATCGTGGGTAAGCTCTTGAGCTTGAGCTTTTTCCCATTCGCGCCACAGGAACTTTCTGGAAACGGCAGGCTGTACATGTTCCCAAGGGAACACTTCGTTTTCGCCACGGGTGCGAGCTGCGTAGAAGTCTTTATCCAAGCCAACTTCTGCCAAAGCTTCCAGCCAACGGTCATAGGAGAAGCAATCGCTCCAGCCATCAAAGCGAGCGCCCATCTTCCACGCCGCCAGCAGCGCTTTGCCCAAGCGTCTGTCGCCACGGGCGAAGATTGCTTCTACAACGCTGGTCTTAGCATCGTGGTATTGGAAGGTAATATTTTTAACCTTGAGTGCGTCTTTCAGAAGGAATTGTTTACGGCGCAGGG
>CALCUU010000163.1 GCA_937906915.1 uncultured Phascolarctobacterium sp.
GTAAAGAATACGCCCTGCTTACCGCCCTTTTCATCGGAATTATTGCTTCCGTTTACATGGGCATGAGCAAATTAGGCTTCTAAGAATTAAAAAATTACGACCTCAAAGATTAGCACCACGCTAATTTTTGAGGTCTTTTCTTTTTCACAGCTTCACCCTTTTCACACACTGACTTCACCGTCAGCACACGCACTGTAGTAATACTGTGAAACTGGTTAACAATAGGTAAACTCTATTGAATTAGTAAAATTTGCCGTCTATAATGAAGGCGCAATCAGGTAACACTTACCCTTGCAATAGTTATATATCTTTGTCCGACCTGTTAACTTTTTAAGTAAAGGAGATGAAAGACATGAGCAAATTTATCGACCAACTGGCTGATTCCTTTGCGAAAATTTTGCCTTACGCCGAAGAAGTCTATAAAGATTTACACCAACACCCGGAACTTTCCCTGCAAGAACACCGCACATCTAAGATTGTGGCTTCCCATTTGAAGGACGCAGGCTTTGAAGTTACGGAAAACATTGGTGTTACCGGTGTAGTTGGCTTAATGCAAAACGGAGAAGGTCCCGTTATTATGCTGCGCTCCGATATGGACGCGCTTCCCATGAAAGATGAGAGCGGTGTTCCTTACGCCAGCAAATGTGAAGCAGTCAATGACAAGGGTGAGACCGTTCCCGTGGCTCACACCTGCGGTCACGACCTGCACATCACTTGGCTGTTGAGTGCAGCAACTATTTTGTCCAAGCACCGCGAATTGTGGCAAGGCACTTTGATGGTAGTGTTTCAGCCTGCAGAAGAAACAGGCGAAGGCTCCGCCAAAATGATTGAAGACGGCATCGTTACCCGCTTTCCCAAACCGGATGTAATTTTAGGACAACATCTTTTGCAATACCGTGCAGGCAAAGTTGGCTATCGTCCCGGTCAAATCTTAACTGCCGGCGACAGTATGCTGGTACGCTTCCACGGCAGAGGTGCTCACGGTGGCATGCCCCAAAACGGTATTGACCCCATCGTTATGGCAAGCGCTGCAGTTTTGCGTTTGCAAACCATCGTTTCCCGTGAAGTCGCTCCTCAAGCACAGGTTGCAGTAACCGTTGGCGAGTTCCACGCAGGCACTGCAGAAAACATCATTGCAGAAACTGCTGAAATCAAGCTGAATGTACGCAACACCGATGCTAAGGTTCGTGAACACGTCCTCGATGCCATCAAACGTATCTGCATCTCTGAAGCTCACGCTTCCAACGCACCTAAGGATCCTGATTTTGAACCCATCAA
>CALCUU010000164.1 GCA_937906915.1 uncultured Phascolarctobacterium sp.
AATTTCAAGGTAGCAGGCAAAATTCCCCAAGACGAACTGAAAACCTTTAACAGCAAGATTTGGGAAGAAATTTCCGCAGGCTGCTTGTCCTGCTGTACCTGCACCTATGTGTGCCCGACTTGTCATTGCTATGATATTCGTGACTACGCAGTAAACGATAACCAGACTGAGCGTTATCGTTGCTGGGATAGCTGCCTTGCAAGTGACTTTACCAAGATGGCACACGGCAATCCCCGCAAAACTAAGGTGGAACGCTTCCGTCAAAGATATATGCACAAGCTGGTGTATTTCCCCAATAATAATGAAGGCGATTTTGCTTGCGTAGGCTGTGGCCGTTGCCTGCAAAAATGCCCTGTTAATTTGAATATCGTTAAGGTTGCAAAAGCATTGGAGGTGAGTGAAGATGTGTAATTGTGGTCATCACCATGACACTTTAATTCCCCAAATTGGCGTAATTACTGACATCTGCACTGAAACTGCCGATGTAAAAACTTTCCGTGTGGAGAAGGTAGGCGGTGGCAAATTGTTTGAGCATCTGCCCGGACAATGCGCTATCCTTTCCGTTCCCGGTAAGGGCGAAGCAATCTTTTCCATTACTTCTTCACCTACCAACGAAGAATATATGGAGTTCAGTATTAAACGCTGTGGCTCCATTACAGACTTCCTTCATTATGAAGTAGAGGTAGGTCAACAAATTGCAGTACGTGGTCCTTACGGAAACAATTTCCCCGTAGCGGACAAGCTGGTTGGTAAAGACATTCTCTTTATCGCAGGCGGTATTGGTCTTGCTCCCATGCGTAGCGTTATCAATTATATGTTGGATAAACGTGCTGACTACGGTAGCATTGATATCGTTTACGGTGCTCGCAGTGTGGAAGACTTCGTTCGTTACAATGAGCTCAGCGAAGTTTGGCCTGCACAACCTGATACTCGCGTACATCTTACCATCGACAGACCTCAGGAAAATTGGCAAGGTAATGTAGGTTTTGTGCCTGCCTTCTTAAAAGACCTGCAATTTACTCCTGATAAAACTGTTTTGCTGTGCGGTCCGCCCATTATGATTAAGCTGTGCCTTGCTGCACTGGTAGAAATGGGCTTTGAAAAGAGCCAAGTTTACACCACTCTTGAGCTTAAAATGAAGTGCGGTGTAGGCAAGTGCGGACGCTGCAATATTGGTGGCAAGTATGTGTGCAAGGATGGACCAGTCTTCACTTGTGATCAGTTAGATGAGATGCCCGACGAATACTAATCATTCGTAATTCAATACTTTCTGAAATGATGAATTAAGTTCACTAAAATTCATCTGATTGTTTCTTGAAAGTATATGAATTACTCAATATAGGTTCCCAACTAAAATGAGAGGGAGATAATATAATGGAACAAATGGTAACTGTTTACCTGCTGGGTAAAGAATATTCCGTACCTGCAACGCTGACCATTATGGACGCTATGGAGTACGCTGGTTTTAAACTGGTGCGTGGCTGTGGTTGTCGTAGTGGTTTCTGCGGTGCGTGTGCTGTAATTTATAGAATTAAAGGCTCCACTGAATTAAAGGTTGTGCTTTCCTGCCAAACTAAGGTAGAAGAGGGGATGTGCGTTGGCAAAATTGATTCCTTCCCTGTAAATAAACGCACCTTTAATATTGAAGAAATTAAAGCTACTGATAATATTGTTGGTCAACTGTATCCGGAAATCTTTAGCTGCATTGGCTGTAACGCTTGTACTAAGGGTTGTCCTCAAGGCTTGGATGTTATGCAATACATTGCTTACGCTCAACGTGGCGAATACGAAAAGGCTGCTCACGCTTCCTTCGACTGCGTTGGCTGCAACATTTGTGCTTCCCGTTGTCCTGCACAAATTAGCCACAGTGCTGTTGGCTTGCTGTGCCGTCGCTTGACCGGTAAGTACATTGCTCCCAAGTGCGAGCATCTTGCAGAACGTGTTGCTGAAATTGAAAACGGCGACTATGTAACCCTGCTGGAAAAATTAAAGAATACTCCCCTTGATGAACTCAAGGATATGTATAATAAACGTGAGATTGAAAAATAAGGAGGGCTGAAGATGAGCGCATTTACAGATGATATGTTAAAATCCATGGCTAATGTTGAGCGTACTCGTGCAGCCCGCCTGAACAGCACTCCTGAACGCTTCACTGCAGAAGAAAAAGAAGCTCTCCTGCAAGCATTCCACCCTGACTACAGCACCAAAGGCTTCAAAGTTTTAGAGGTTGGTCCCAACAAAGGTGAGAAGGCTCCTGTAGAACTCGCTCAGCTTTTGGAAGGCAAGAGCTTGTTGCAAGGTGTAGCTGTAGATTTGGAACGCGTTGATTATGACGTAGATGTTTTGATTATTGGTGGGGGCGGTGCAGGTGCTGCTGCTGCCATCGAAGCAAAGCGTGCTGGCGCTGACGTTATGATTGTTACCAAGCTGCGTATGGGCGATGCCAACACCATGATGGCAGAGGGCGGCATTCAGGCTGCAGACAAGGAGAACGACTCTCCCGTGCAGCACTA
>CALCUU010000165.1 GCA_937906915.1 uncultured Phascolarctobacterium sp.
GCGTCCGATGAAAGCATATTCAGGCAAATTCCCTTGCGGGCACAATGCCACCTTGGTATTGCTAATCACAAATTCTGCGCTCTTAATTTCCATATATATTTTTCTTATTATTTAATCTCTTTTTTCTAATAGGAAGATATGCCATACAACATGTTCTTTATTAGACATATATCTAAACTCTAAAAAGTAAACTTCTTCTTCATTAAAGATAAAAGAATAGCCTTGAGAATCACCACTTCTATATACATCATATCTAGTAGAAGCATTTTTAATTATCTTTTTTGCAACAGAATCATTCACTTCTTCAGTAATTTCTACTTCTACATATTCAATATTTTTAATTGATAATGTAGGTGTAGTTGACTCTGATTCATAAAAAGTAAATGAAGTTTCTTTTAAAGAATATCTCGCTTTATTCTTATATAAATTATTTTTTAATTCCTTGTTTGATGAATAAAGAAATAAAAAATATTTTGCTTGTTGAAAATTTTATAGGGAACTTTCAAAAGTGGTAACTTTCATCCATAAACATCAAAACTACCCGCTAACATTACGTTAACGGGTAGTTTTATTTTCTTATCCAATTTCTTCAATTTTTTCTACGATGCCATACCTGTTTATTACAACGGTTATGCTGGCTTCACAGCTTTTCCATTGGTATTGGTAGTCAAAGTCTAATTCTTGGAGCAGGGTTCCCGGTGCGTTAAAAAGGTTTACTAAATCCGAGTAGCCTTGTCCAACGCTAACTTTTTGTACGTTTTCCGGAGTAATTGCCACGAGGGTTTTGCCTGTGGTAATTTCTGAGTACAAATTGTCATAAACCGCCTTGCTATCGAAGTAATCGCGAGAGCAGGGCCAAGTTTCTTTATGGAGTGCTGCACGTTGCTCGCACAGGGCAAATCTATAAATTTTCCAGTCAACATATTTTTGTGTACGGCGATAAGCGTTTTCTACCATTAGCTTTAAAGCAGCAACAACCTTATTGCTTTCGGGAGCAATGCCTTCAAGGGTGAAGTTAAGCACCATTTCCTTAAATTGAGGCAGATACTTTGCTTCTAAAAGTTTTGGAAGTTCTTCGTCATTGTGGTCGTTAGCTTTATTTTTGTAGGTTTTACGCAGGGCGTCCATTTCTTCTACCAAGGCAACCAATGGCACGTAGTATTTTTCGTGCATGACTTTGGCGAAGTCTACAGAAGTTTTATCAAGCTTTTCAGGAACACAGAAGATACACATAACTTATCCCTCCTTTTTAGGAATATTCAAGATAATTATAGAGCTGCAAATTAGAATGGTGCCAATGAGCTTGTGCAAGGTAACAGGCTCGCTGAATACGGCAATGCCAACTGCTGCGGCAACTAAGGGTTCAACTGTGGCGAGAATGGAGGCTCTGCCTGCTTCAACTTCCTCTAAGCCCCAAGTGTAAAGCAGGTAGGGGATAACGGTGGAAAGCGCCGCCAAGCCCAAGGCAGACCACAGGGTTGTAGGCTCAAAATATTTTAAGTCGCTGGTGAAATTTGCTAAAGGAATGGAGCTGATTGATGCAAATAAAAAGGCGTAGGTGGTAATGGTAAGGGTGGAGTAATTGCGAATGGCGTATTTTCCGAAGATGCTGTACAAGGCGTAACCAATGCCACTGCCCAATCCGAACAACAGCCCTGCTAAGGAAAGGCTTACGTCACTGTCGAAGGTTCCCGTTACAAAAGCACAACCCAAGAAGGTTGCTCCTAGGGCAATGCCTTTGGCGAGGTTAAAGCTTTCGCCAAAAAGTACCAAGGACATAAGCATTACGAAGATGGGTGCTGTGTAAAGCAAGAGTGCTGCCACTGCCAAAGAGCTTAGCTCGATACAGGTAAAGTAGCAGAAGTTGGAAAAGGTTAAGCTTACGATACCCATTCCCACCAAGGGGAGCATGGTTTTAGTATTGATTTTAAAATGTTGAGTTCCCATTTTCAAAAGCACAAGCACCATTAGCAGGGTGGATACTACTGCGCGGATGGAGACAATCTGCATGGGACTAAAGCCTTGCGCCGCCAAGGTTCTTACGAATAAACCAATTAAGCCCCAAAAGACAGCGCTGGCGATGATAAAAAGATAAGCTTTTGTTTTCATAATAAAGGCCTCATTGCGGTAAAGAAGTAATTGGTAACTTCTTCCGGAGTTTCTTTCATTTTGCGGGATAACCACCAAGCGATTGTTTCAACAAAGGAAGTGGAGATGTGGTTGACAACATAATCTTCGGGCAAGCCGTCGTATTGCAGTAAGCCTTTATCTGCGTACTGGGTGATGATGAGCTTTTTAAGATTGTCTTTAAAGTAGCGCAGGAAGATGTCGTTGTTTTGGGAGTTAAGCAGTTCAATGATGTTGCGGTCGTTTTCCTGCAGGTGGCGCACCAAGTGCAAAAACACGGAGTCTTCTGCTGTGCCCAAGTTGCAGGAGTAGTCGCCTGCGGGTAAGCCCATGGCGGTATCTATGATGTGACCAAAAAGTTCTTCGCACAAATCCTTCAATAGATAATCTTTAGTTTCAAAGTGGGCGTAGAAGGTGGTTCTGCCAATATTGGCACGGTCTATGATTTCTTGCACAGAGATTTGCGCATAGTTACGTTCTGATAAAAGCGAGGTAAAGGCAGAAAAAATAGCTTCTCTGGTTTTGCGTTGACGTCTATCCATAATTACCTCCCGAATAAATTTTGAAAAATGTTCTGTAACGAACAAGGGGAAAATACTGTTTCTTGCAAATGGAACAACCTGTTCTTAAAATATAATTAAAGAACAAGGTGTTTTGTATTAAACATATTATAGGTTTTTATGATTGTAAGGTCAATAAATGTATGTATAAAACCTTCCGGGAGGTGTTGTTATGGCGAAAGAACATGAACATTGCAGCTGTGGTTGTTCTCATACTGATGAACATCAACAGGTACATAGTCATCATAAACATCACGAAGCAGGCAGTTGCTCTTGTGGATGTGGAGAGAAGCACACAGAGATAAGCTGTGGTTGCGGTTGTGGCTGTGGTAACGACGACCACCAGCACAGCAGTACGTGGGAGCTTGTCCTTGGCGCTGTAATTTTTGTTGTTGTAGAATGGTTCGGCGTGGTGCCGGAAGCCTACAAGCTTTATGCACTGGTGCTTGCCTACGTGCTCTTAGGTTGGCGCATAGTTTTTGCTGCGGTGAAGAACATTTTTAAGGGCAATGTTTTTGATGAAAACTTTTTGATGACCATTGCTACTTTGGGTGCTTTCGCCATTAAAGCTTGGGAAGAAGCTGTTGGCGTAATGCTTTTTTATCGCGTTGGCGAATATTTCGAGCACCGTGCGGTGGAGCGTAGCCGTAGCCAAATTATGAAAGCTGTGGATATGCGTCCCGAAGTTGTGAATCTTGTGGTTGGCGATGAGGGAAAGGTTGTGCCTGCCAGCTCCGCTAAAGTGGGAGAGATTTTGCTGGTGCGTGTTGGCGACAGGATTCCTCTTGACGGTGTGGTAGTAGAGGGGGTTAGCCTGCTTGATACTTCTCCTGTTACCGGCGAACCTGTTCCTGTAAAATGTGAGGCTGGCGATTTTGTAATGTCCGGCTCTGTAAATACATCTGCCATGCTCAAGCTGCGTGTGGAAAAAGTTTTGGCAGAGTCCATGGTTACGAAGATTTTGCACAGCGTAGAAAGCGCTGCTGCCAATAAGCCTGCCATTGATAAATTTATTACCCGCTTCGCTCGCGTCTATACTCCCTTTGTAGTTGTGGTGGCGCTTGTAACGGCGCTTGTTCCCTCGCTAGTTACTGGCGATTGGCAAAAGTGGGTTTACGCTGCCTTGACCTTTTTAGTTATTAGCTGTCCCTGCGCACTGGTTTTAAGCGTGCCTTTGGCATTTTTCTCCGGCATTGGCGCTGCTTCTAAGAAGGGTATTTTGTTTAAGGGTGGCGTGGTAATTGAAGCCTTGAAAAATATTCGTGCTGTTGTTTTGGATAAGACGGGTACCATTACTAAAGGGGATTTCGTTTTGCAAAAGATTGTGACTGCACAAGGCGTTGGCGAAGATGAACTGTTACAGCTTTGCGCAGGAGCAGAGCTTGCTTCCACTCACCCTATCGCAGTAAGTGTGGTAAATGCTGCCAAGGAACGTGGCTTGCAATTGGTGCGTCCTGAAAAATTTGCAGAGCTTGCCGGTGCAGGCTTGGTCGCTCACTACGGCGAAGACGTAATTTTGTGCGGTAATGCTAAGCTGATGGCTCAGTAT
>CALCUU010000166.1 GCA_937906915.1 uncultured Phascolarctobacterium sp.
TGCTGCCGTCGGACCAGCTTTGCAGCCTTTAGCACGAGCCTTTACCCCGTTAATGGCAAGTCCCATTTGCGGGTCAAGCCCCAAATTACGCATAAACTCCGCCACTTTGGCAGAAGTCTTTACTTCCTTGAAGCCCAGCTCCGGCTCATCAGCAATGCTGTTGGCAAGAGCTTCTATTTCTGCTGCGCTGTCGTCGATAGCAGCGCAAACCTTTGCTTTCAATAAATCTTTGTCCACAATTACACCTCCTATGTAAAGTTCAATGTAACAGTTTCATTACAAAATCTTTTCTTTCCGAAAATTATATCACTCTCAACGAAAATTTACAAATCATATCTGATTTACAAGTACTTCACTCTAATTTCCCACAAGTTTTTATTTTCACAAGCTCCGTGCTGTGCTAAAATAGAGTTACCATTTTATAAAGAAAGGAGCCTGCTCATGTTTGCTCAGATAAAAGAAGACTTGAATGCCATTATGCTGCGTGACCCCGCTGCAAAATCAAGGCTGGAGGCAGCAATGTGTTATCCGGGTTTGCATGCCATTTGGCTCCATCGCATAGCCCATCATTTTTACAAAAAGGGTTGGGTAGTATTCCCCCGTTTAGTAAACACCTTCTCCCGCTTTTTGACAGGTATTGATATTCACCCCGGTGCTAAACTGGGCCCCGGTCTTTTCATTGACCACGGCATGGGTCTTGTCATTGGCGAAACTGCCGAGCTTGGCAGTAACGTTACCCTGTACCAAGGCGTTACCCTTGGCGGTACTGGTAAAGAAAAAGGCAAGCGTCACCCCACCATTGGCAACAACGTGGTAATTTCCAGTGGTGCTAAGGTTTTAGGCTCCTTCAAGGTTGGCGATAACTCTAAGATTGGTAGCGGTAGCGTTGTTTTAAAAGAGGTTCCGCCTAATTCCGTAGTAGTTGGCGTTCCCGGACGTGTCGTTGCCCTCGACGGCAAGCGTGTTCATCCTGACGACATCGACCTTGATCACGACGTACTTCCTGACCCGGTTGC
This sequence comes from uncultured Phascolarctobacterium sp., assembly GCA_937906915.1. Taxonomy (GTDB): domain Bacteria; phylum Bacillota; class Negativicutes; order Acidaminococcales; family Acidaminococcaceae; genus JAHHUH01. The sequence goes on from CALCUU010000166.1 coordinate 1,017, forward strand.
AGAATACGAAGAACGTTTGGCTCGTCACATGGACGAAATCAACAAACGTCTGAAAGAATTGGAAGCTTCCATTTACGTCAACAGCCGTCACCCTAAAGACTACGATTAAAAATTACAAAGTGTTTCTAAAATCAAACTCCCCTCTCAAAACTGAGAGGGGAGTTTTTATGTGCATTTTACATTATATTTTTAAGGTTACGCTGAGAAATTATTCTTCTTTTTTGTTGAGTGCGTTATAAGCTTCACGGAGCAACAGTACAGTAAGTACCAAGAGTACTATGTCAAAGGTGAATACTACCATATTAGTTTTGGGGTTGAGGAGCATTTGTACCAAAGCCACGATGGTGGTAATGAGCATGAAGCCCATGGGGTACATAATGAATGCTGCACTCTTTTTAAGAGCACGGATAACCCAAACACCCAAAGCCATAAGACCGATAGCAGCAACCAATTGGTTGGAAGCACCGAAGATAGGCCAAATAAGGGTCCAAGCCGGAACGTTGCCAGCTTTGTAGAAAATAAGTGCCAAAGCAACGCCTACGGAAATACCGGTTGCCAAGTATTTATTGAGGCTCATACCGGTAAATTCTTGCAATTGATAACGTGCCAAGCGGGTAGCAGTATCAAGAGAGGTCAAGATGAAGGAGTTCAAAGCCAAGAGACCGATAGCAGTACCCAAACGCGGGGAAATGCCAATCAAAGTAGCAAATTGACCTAAGCCATGACCATATACAACGGTGGGGCCGCCTTTGAGCATTTCGCCGCTCATCATAATGGTACCCAATGCGATTACGCCAACAACGCCTTCAAGAAGCATTGCACCGTAGCCTACGGGAACAGCATCAGTTTCGCGAGTCAATTGCTTGGAGGTAGTACCGGAAGCAACCAAGGAGTGGAAGCCGGAGATTGCACCGCAAGCAACGGTAATGAAGAGCAAGGGCCACAGGTATTCGCCGTTTGCAGTTACAAAGCCTTTGAATGCAGGCAATTTTACTTCGTAGCTTGCACCGCCAAAAATCATACCTACGCCACCCAGGAATACGCTGAAGTACAGCATATAGGAAGCCAAGTAGTCACGAGGTTGCAGGAGCAGCCATACGGGCAGAATGGAAGCTGCGAAAATGTAGCCAATCAAAAGGATGCGCCAGAAAGCAACATCAGCTGCGAAGGTAGCTTGTACCCAAGCGCTGTCCAAACCAAATACCAATGCGCCGAACAAAATCGGAAGCATGATTACGGTACTAACTTTCAAGGACACGCCAAAGCGATAGATTGCTACGCCAAATACCATTGCCATCAGGATGTACAAAGAAGCAGTGAAAGCAACAGCAGGGTCAGCAGCAAAGGTTTGCGCTGCCAATTCCAAGAATACGGCAACAACCAAGGTCAAGCTAAGCCAGGTAAATGCCAGGAACAGCTTTTGACCACGAGCGCCAATCCATTGACGTACAACTTCGCCGATGGACAAGCCTTTATGACGAATGGAAGCAACCAATGCGCCCATGTCATGTACGCCGCCAAAGAAAATACAACCAACGATAATCCAGCAGAAGGTAGGCAGCCAGCCAAGCATTGCTGCAGCTGCGATGGGACCAACTACAGGGCCTGCACCTGCGATGGAAGCAAAGTGGTGACCCATGAGTACTGCGGGATGCGCCGGGCAGTAGTCGATATTATCCTGCAATTCGGTAGCAGGAGTAGTGCGTTTAGGATCCAAACCGTAGTAACGGCTTTGGAATCCGCCATAGAATTTGTATGCCAAGGCAAAGCATACGATGGTAATAACGAATAAGGTTAATAACATTTAATTCCCTTCCTTCAAATATTTTTGCCTTCATTAAGCAATGCACGTTGCTCAACAAGAAAAATCAAATCCTCAAAGCGCTTAACCTTTTCCCCTCCCTTATAATGTAAAATTTCTAGCCAACCTCTAATGCCCAACCAGTAGGACTTAATCACCACGTCTGAAAACTCACTGTCCAGTAAAACAAAGCGATGCTTCATAACATCTTCCTTGGGTTGCCAGTTTTCTTTCAGCCATTTTTCAGAAGCTCTACCGTTGTGCTTTAAAATTATAAAATCATCTGCGGCGTAACGGGCAATCTCTCCGGCAAGGCAATCTTTGACAAAATCAGTATGGCGATGCCAACCTGTCATGCCTCCACCCTGCCAAGGAACGAAGCCGTAATCCCGCAGTAATTCTTCCCATTTATTCAAGGTTTCCTCCATTATAAATGTTCTTCCTGCCATTCACCTAGTTGTGCAGTAAAGCTATCCCATAATTCCGGCAGGCTTGCCAGCGCAGCTTCCGCCTTAGCACGTTCCCAACCACAGAACATTGCCCCCTCGTATTGCAGGGCAGCGTCATCGGGGTACTGCTTTAGGATTTCGCCAATAAGCATATCGTTGACGTAATCATCGTGCAAAAAGCCAAGCATATCCTGCAAGGATTTCATTCCACGCAACAAACTGGTGGAAGAAGAAATTTCCGGCACGCCTTGCAAGGCATAACGGAAGCGTTTTACCTTGATGCGCACCTTGTGCAGCTGCTCCATATCGGAAAAATCAGGATATTTATCTTGCAACAACATTAGCTTATCACACCACATTCCCAATCGCAAGCGAATAAAGCTCTTCAACCGCATATCTTCTAGGGTTTCGGGAATTTTCATGGTGTGCAGGGTCAAAATCATCTCTGCCAGTTGCAGGGTAATGGGATTAAGCTTGCTTACGCCTAAAACTTTTTTGGAAGCCTTAGCACGCAGCTCCTGCAAAATCTTTTCTAAACGGGATACCTCTTCTACCTCACTAGCGTCTTCGCCACGTTGAGCGTGCCTAATCTTCATACAGGTTAAAAGCGCTACATCGTACTCCCTTGCATCACCCAAGCTATTTGCCCAACCCTTAATGAGCATTTTATACTGCTCGAAGGTTGTCAGTGGCAAAAGCTCCTTGAAAAATGTTAAGCTGGAACGCAGGCGACGCAGCTTCACCCGCAGTTGACGCACTAAGTTACGTTCGTTAATGCAGGTAAGCAAATCTCCCCACGCCTTACTGGTAGCGTAAATATGCCACGGCAAATGACAATACAAGGCTGTAGCAACAGTGTCTTCGTCATAAAGCGCCATATCCTGCATATTGGAGCGTCCACGTAATTGTTTAGCACGCAAAACTAAATCCGGCTCTTCCAAAACGAACTTCACCTTGCTGGCAAGAAGCTTTTGCAGCAGCTTGCGTACTTCGCCAACAGCTTCTTCCTCGTACTGGATAATCACTTCGTTCAAAGGCTGGATATTATCGCAAATAACCATTACACCGCTAATGCAGGTAACAGTGTAGCCCAAGTCAGAAGCAGGCACGAATTTAGTACGCTTGTACTTGAGCAGGTCGTCATTAGCAAGATACTTTTCCTTTATTTTGTTTTTCACCGTTGACTGGGGCAAAAGTTTTTGCACCACAGTCAGCAGTTGTCCTTTATTTTTTAACGCAAGCCCGTGAAGGCAAATCTTAAATTTCATCTAATCCTCTAAATTATTTAGCCTTAACTTGAGCAGGCATAGGCTTGCCTTCCAAACCAGCTAAAATATTATCAACAGTTAAGAGTGCCATGGCATCCCTTGTTTCAGTAGTAGCGGAAGCCATATGAGGAGTAACAGTTACGTTAGGCAAGCTTAAAAGCTTGTGGTCACCAGGCAAAGGTTCCGGATCAGTAACGTCCATGGCAGCATGCGCAAGCTTACCGCTTAGCAAAGCTTCGTACATGGCCTCGGCATCAATGACCGCGCCACGAGAAATGTTTACTATGCGGGCACCGTCCTTCATTTTTGCAAAAGCTTCCTTATTAAACATACCCTTGGTAGTCGGGTTCAAAGTTACGGC
>CALCUU010000167.1 GCA_937906915.1 uncultured Phascolarctobacterium sp.
GAAGAACGGGATGTTAATGGTATCTGTAAGTGGAACTGCAGTTGTAGTAAAATAAAAAAACGGCTCGAAAGAGCCGTTTTTCTTTTACCACGTCATATAAGTATATACGCTAAAGATTGTTAAGATAATCACTTCGCAAATTGCGATAGGCTTCAAGCTTTGGAAGAAGTTGGATTTAAAATAATCTACCGTAACCACAAGGCACATGTGGGTAGGAGTAAGCATTTGTCCCGCAACGCCAAATGCCATGGCAACACCTGCAAGGTTAAGGCTACCGGTTTGCATTGCTGCAACGATGGGCATGACGATTGCAACGTGACCTTGGCTCATACCGGTAAGTACGCCAATGATTAAAGAAACGCAGGCGATAATTACGGGTACGGGCAAGGGAGAATTTTGGAATGCAACAACAATTTCGTTAAGCACGTTGGTAACTGTCAAAATTTGAATGAAGTACAAAATGCAAAGTACGTTCATAAACATTTTGTAATCGCAGGCACCAAGAATAATTTCCTTTAAATTAACGTAGCGATTGGTGAAGCGCAGGACGAAGAACATTCCTGCGGTAACAACGCCCATGGAAAGGGACGCGTTAAAATCAAAGAGCACTACCAAAAGGAAAGTGATGATTACAGGAGCAAGGGAAAGAATTAAATCCATTTTGTTTTTGCTGGCTTCCTCGTCGTCAGCAGAAACATTTTTGGTTACGTCCAGCTTGATGGGGCGAATGAGTACGAACCAGCCTGTAGAAAAAGCTAGGATTGTGAGCCAGAATAAATGCTTGATAAATTCGCTAAAGGGTACGCCTGCGATACTGCAAGCCATAATCATACCGGGAATAATGGGGCTGGAAAATTCAAAGATGTGACGGAACCAGAAGTTAATTGCTGCCTTGTGTTCTTGGGTAATGTCTATTTCTTTGCTGGCTTCTTCTACGATTGGAGCAGAAAAGCGTGCACCGCCTAAAGAGGGGAGCAAGCCTAAGAAAGCAGGCATAACTGCAAGGGTGAACTTGGCGCTGGAGAAAATTCTTTGGAGCGCTTTAACCATACCTTCCAGAGCACCACTGGTACGCAACTGGATTTCCAAGCACATTACAAAGTAGAGTGCGAGAATAATATCATAGGTACGGCTGAGGGAAAGTGTTTCCGTAAAGGCGCGGACTAAATAGGAAAGCTCCGGAGTTTTTACAACCCAGATGAGCAAGCCGCCTGCCAACATACAGGGGCCAATGGGAATGTGGCGGCGCAAGAGAAAGATTATCAGCGCCATAGTGATTGTCAAAAGCAGAAATATATTCATAGAGGGAGCCTCCCTTATTGTGAAGAAATGATTTTTAATTATACATTATTGTGTTACATTTGCATAATATTTTGTGTAAAAAGCTTATCTATTTTTTGTAATGGGGTTATAATGTAAATATAGAAACACAAACGGAGGTCTTTTAGTATGCGCTTTGACAAATTATATTTGCAGAACTTTCGTTGTTATGATGATTTAGAACTTGATTTTGATAAAAATATGACTGTTATCGTTGGTGAAAACGGCAAGGGCAAAACTGCCATCTTAGATGCGTTGGCAATTTCCCTTGAACCGTACTTGCGTGCTTTTGGCTGTAAGGGTCGCAATATGAGCGAGCGT
>CALCUU010000168.1 GCA_937906915.1 uncultured Phascolarctobacterium sp.
CATTATTCCTCACTCTGCTCACGTAGCTTCTTTAGTAGAAGGTATTGCAGGTGTGAAGCGTACTACAGGGCAACATCCCGGTGGTATTATGGTTGTGCCTCGCAATATGGATATTCATTACATTACTCCCATCAATCGTCCTGCAGATGATAGCACTGGCGAGACCGTTACTACTCACTACGATTATCACAGCATCAACGACCGTTTGGTTAAGCTGGATATTCTGGGACACGACGATCCCATGGTTTTGAAAATGCTGGAGAAATATTTGCAGGAAGATACAGATCCTAACTTCGACCCCAAACAAATTCCTGTTGGCGACGAAGAGACCATGCGTATTTTCCAAGACACTACATCCTTAGGGGTAACGCCTGAGCAGATTGGCAGTGATGTTGGCACCTTTGGTATTCCTGAATGTGGCACCAGCTTTGTACGCCAAATGATTAAAGACGTTCAGCCCAAGAAATTTAGTGAGGTTGTACGTGTATCCGGTTACTCCCACGGTACGGACGTGTGGCTTAACAATGCTCAGGATTTAATCAAAGAGGGCAAACCCGTTGCGGAAACAATCTCCACCCGTGACGACATTATGACCCATTTGATTGCTAAGGGCGTAGATCCTAGCCTTGCCTTTAAAACAATGGAGTACGTGCGTAAGGGTAAGGCTGCCAAAAGCGGTTTAGAGCCCAAGATGAAAGAGGCAATGCAGGCGGTGAATATTCCCGATTGGTATATTCAATCCTGCGAAAGAGTGCAGTACCTTTTCCCCAAGGCTCACGCTGTTGCCTACGTTTTGATGGCGTACCGTATTGCTTACTGCAAGGTGCATCACCCTAAGCATTTTTACGCTTCCTACTTTACGGTGCGCGCCACAGATTTTGATTACACCCACGTGTCAAAAGGCTTGCCCTATGTAAAGAACTTTATCAAGAGCGTGTACCAGCAGGGCTACAAGGCAAGCGCTACGGATAAATCTACAGCAACCTATTTAGAGCTTGCCAACGAGATGATGGAACGTGGTTACCAGTTTGAAAAAATTGATTTGTATAAATCTCATCCCACAAAATTCCTCATTACGGAAAAAGGCTTGCTGCCTCCCATTGCGTCCTTAGCTGGCGTTGGTAATACTGCTGCTCTTGCAATTGCAGAGGTAAGGGATTTAAGCAACCCCTTCATTTCCCGTGAAGACCTGCGCCAACGTGCAGGCATTGGCAAATCTGTAGTAGAGCACATGGCAGAGGCTGGAATTTTAAACGACCTGCCCGAAAGCAACCAGATAGATTTGTTCTGAGAAACGAAAAATTAAAAAGTGTTACTAAAAAATTTTTGAAAAAATAAAGAGGAGTTTTTGAAAATGTGTCGAATAGACACGAGGTAACCCAAAATGTGAAAAAATATAGGAGGCATAAGAATATGCATAGTTACAGCATGAATCTTGGTGGCAGAACCCTTACCATTGAAGCTGGCAAAATTGCTAAACAAGCAAATGGCGCTGTATTGGTTCGTTATGGTGATACTGCAGTAGTAGTAGCAGTAACCGGCACCAAAACACCCCGTGAAGGTGTAGACTTTTTCCCTTTGACCGTTGACTTTGAAGAAAAAATGTATGCCGTTGGTAAAATTCCCGGTGGCTTTATTAAACGCGAAGGTCGTCCTAGCGAGCAAGCTATCTTGACCAGCCGCTTGATTGACCGTCCGATTCGCCCCATGTTCCCCGATGGCTACCATAATGACGTACAAATCGTTGCTACCGCAGTTTCCGTTGACCCGGACAACGCTCCTGATATGCCCGCAATGGTAGGCGCTTCCTGCGCACTGTCCATTTCTGACATTCCCTTTGAAGGCCCCATCGCTGGTGTTCGCGTTGGTTTGATTGATGGCGAATTCATCATCAACCCCACTGTTGAACAATCTCGCGCAAGCCTTTTGAACCTTGCTGTTGCAGGTACCAAAGACGCAATCCTCATGGTAGAAGCAGGCGCTAAAGAAGTTTCCGAAGAAACTATGCTTGATGCAATCTGGTTCGCTCATGGCGTGATTAAAGAATTGGTAGAATTCCAAGAAAAAATCGTTGCTGAAATTGGCAAAACCAAAATGGAAGTTCCCGTATACAATCCTCCTGCTGAAATCGCAGAAGAAATTGAAGCATACGGTGCTGCTAAATTGAAAGAAGCTTTGATGGACGCTAACAAACTGGAACGTGAAGAAAACGTTGCACGCGTTAAAGCTGAAATCGCAGAAGTTTTCATTGACAAATATCCTGACAACGCTAAAGACGTTGCTTACATTACCCAAAAACTGGTTAAGAAAATCGTTCGTCGTACCATCTCCGTTGACAAAATCCGTCCGGACGGTCGTCAATTGGACGAAGTACGCCCTGTAACCTGTGAAGTTGGTCTGCTTGCTCGTCCTCACGGCAGTGCACTCTTCACCCGTGGTCAAACCCAAATCTTGAACGTTTTGGCTTTGGCTCCCCTCCGTGAAGCACAAACCTTGGACGGTCTTGGTGCAGAAGATACCAAACGTTACATTCACCACTACAACTTCCCGCCGTACAGCGTAGGCGAAACCAAACCCTTGCGTAGCCCCGGTCGTCGTGAAATTGGTCACGGTGCTTTGGCAGAACGTGCTCTCGTTCCGGTAATTCCTTCTGAAGATGAATTCCCGTATGCAATCCGTCTGGTTTCCGAAGTTTTGGAATCCAATGGTTCTTCTTCCATGGGTTCCGTATGCGCAAGCACCCTGTCCTTGATGGATGCAGGCGTTCCCATTAAAGCTCCTGTTGCTGGCGTAGCTATGGGCCTCGTTAAAGACGGCGAATACTTCACCATTTTGACTGACATCCAAGGCTTGGAAGATGCTCTTGGCGATATGGACTTCAAAGTTGCTGGTACCGACAAAGGTATTACCGCAATCCAAATGGATATCAAAATTGATGGCATCAACAAAGATATCTTCACCCAAGCATTGGCACAAGCTAAACAAGGTCGCGAATTCATCATGGGCAAAATGATGGAATGCATCTCCGCTCCGCGTGCTGAACTTTCCAAATACGCTCCGAAGATTACCACCATCAACGTTGACCCTGACAAAATTAGCAAAGTAATTGGCCCCGGCGGCAAAATGATTAAGAAAATCGTTGAAGAATCCGGCGCTAAAATTGATATTGATGATACCGGTCGTATCTTCATTGCTGCTGTAAACAGCGAATCTGCTTACAAAGCAATTGATATGATTAACGGCATCACCGCTGAAGCAGAAGTAGACAAAGTTTACACCGGTAAAGTTACCCGTTTGATGAACTTCGGTGCATTTGTTGAAATTCTGCCGGGCAAAGAAGGCTTGGTTCACATTTCCCAACTCTCTACCGAACGTGTAGAAAAAGTTGAAGATGTTGTTTCCGTTGGCGACGAAATCGTTGTTAAAGTAACTGAAATCGACAACAAAGGTCGCATTAACCTGTCCCGTAAAGCTGTACTGACTAAAGGCTTGTCCAAATAATTTAAAACTATAAAAGGCAGAGTTTTACTCTGCCTTTTTGTATATACGATAGGAGGAAGCTTATGAAATTAAGAGGCTTTGAAAAAATCGCTAAGTATGCTGACGTTGACTTCCAAATGCCGGAACGCAAAACTCAAAAGTCCGCAGGCTATGACTTCTGCCTGCCGGAAGATGTAGTTCTTGAACCTGGCAAACTGCAATTGGTTCCTACTGGTGTTAAAGCGTATATGCAAGATGACGAATATCTTGGTATGCACATTCGTAGCAGTATGGCAGTTAAAAAACGCATTATGCTGGTGAACAACGTAGGCATCATTGACGCTGACTACTATAATAATGAAGACAACGAAGGTCACATTATGTTGGCGCTCTTGAATATGGGCAGTGAACCTGTTGCTCTCCCCAAAGGTGAACGCGTTGCCCAAGGTATTTTCTACAATTATTTAGTAGCTGATGGTGACTCCAACGAGAATAAGGCAGTTCGTGGGGGCGGCTTTGGTAGTACTTCTAAATAAAACTTGTATTTCTAACAAGTTTTTAGGTTTAGTGTAACATCTGTACAAATTTGTAAGCGCCTTTAAAGTTTGTCGTATGCAAATTTGACAAGCAATTATGTAAGTAATATAATTTTGCTAATAGAATAATTGAACCAGTAAGATAGAGGCGCGGAAAGCAAGAGTAACCTGTGGAGCGGGAGCGAAGAAGCAGGGGAAAGGGCAACCGCCGAAGCGTAGTAGCAGCCATGTTGCTATGCTGGGTCGTCAGTGAAAGCTGCCGAACTGTCGCTTAAAAAAGCGGAGGGCTATCTCAACTAAGTTAGTATTTCAAAGCTGTTGAGATAGTGTATATCTCAACAGCTTTTCTGTTTATAAAACGCGTGATAAGCACTGTCTTCCTGCGTTGGAACTACAATTGCTTGCTCGACGTACGTCAAGTACGCCTTCGCTTCACAATTTTGTTCCGC
>CALCUU010000169.1 GCA_937906915.1 uncultured Phascolarctobacterium sp.
GGTTCGTTAATGATACGCAATACTTCGAGGCCAGCAATTTTACCTGCGTCTTTAGTAGCTTGACGTTGGCTGTCAGAGAAGTATGCAGGAACGGTGATAACTGCTTGGGTTACGGTTTCGCCCAAGTATTTTTCTGCGTCACCTTTCAGTTTTTGCAGAATCATTGCGGAAATTTCTTCCGGAGAATATTTTTTGCCGTCGATGTCAACTTTGTAGGAAGTGCCCATGTGACGTTTAATAGAGCTTACAGTTCTGTCCGGGTTGGAAACAGCTTGGCGTTTTGCCAATTGACCAACGAGGCGTTCACCGCTTTTGGAGAAGCCAACAACGGACGGGGTCAAGCGGCTACCTTCTTGGTTAGTAATAACGGTAGGTTCGCCACCTTCCATAACAGCAACAACAGAGTTAGTAGTACCTAAGTCAATACCAATTACTTTAGACATGTTTTATTCCTCCTAAGAATACACTTCAATTTTATTGTAGATAATTTTTAACTAATTTATTCATTAGAAATTACGCGAACCTTGCTGTGTCTAATCACACGGTCGTGCAACTTATAACCTTTTTCAAAAACCATATCAATGGTTTCATCTTCCATGTCAGGATTTTGACCACGCATTACTGCTTCGTGCAGGTTGGGGTCAAATTTTGCATCTTGAGCTACGATTTCTTCCACGCCAAGTTCTTTGAAAACTTCTTCAAATTGACGACGGATTTGCTTCATACCGGTCAAGAGGCTTTCCAAATCAGCAGTTTTTTCTGCGCTGGCTTCTGCTCTTTCAAAGTTATCGAGAACTTTCAAGAACTTGCCAACAACACCTGCGGTAACAAAGCCGGAAAGCTGTTCCTTTTCACCTTGGGTGCGACGACGGAAGTTGTCGAAATCTGCTTGCAAACGCATTAAGCGGTTGTTCAGCTCAGTAATTTTTTCATCCTTTTCATCTACCACTGCTTCTTCCTTAGCTTCAGCTTGTTCTTCAGCTACGGTTTCTTCTGCAGCAGCTTCTTCCCTTACCTCTTGTTCATTGGCGGAAGTTTCTTCAGTTGTGGTATCTTTAATATCTTCCTGTTGCAAAACGCTTCCTCCTTTTATTCTTTTTCTTGTTCAAAGATTGTCTTCAAATATTTGTGCAGGTAATCCATTACGGTAATTACTTTGCCGTACTCCATACGAGTGGGGCCCAGCACCGCCATGGTTCCTACAATCTTACCGTTCAAGCGGTAGGTAGCCTGTACCATACTGCAATCTTGAATGCCGGTAAATTTGTTTTCTGTACCGATAGTAATTTTTAAACCACTATCTTCTCCAGCAACTAAAAGGTCGCGTACAACCTTTTCTTCCTCTAAGATACCCAAAAGGCTCTTAACTCTTTCCACATCACGGAACTCCGGTTGGTTCAGCAGCTGCTTAGTACCACCAAGGAAAACTCTTTGCTCGTTTTGCTTGCGGCTCATACGCTTGATGGCTTGCAGGAAGGATGTGAAGAGCACCTTGTCCTCTGCCACATCCATATGTAGCGCACTTAAAAGCTCGTCGCTGATTTCAGAAAGCTCCTTGCCCTCTAACACACTGCTAATTC
>CALCUU010000170.1 GCA_937906915.1 uncultured Phascolarctobacterium sp.
TTTAAAGGCATAAAGAGATATGCTCATATAATTTTGCCCATGGATGAAGCTTTGATTTTGACAGCAATGGATATTTCCGGCAGAAGTTACATTTCTTACGAACTGGGTAATCTTCCGGAAAAGGTTGGCACTTTTGATACAGAGCTTGCCGAAGAATTGCTGCGCCTGTATGCTCAAAGGCAGGTGCTTCCCGGTCACGCCTTTGCCCCTGATACGGAATGGCAAAAGGAATTTGAAGAAGAGTTCCCCTACGAAGAAACTCCTGACCAGTTAAAGTGCATCACAGAAATTAAAAGCGATATGGAGCGACCCCAGCCTATGGAGCGTTTGCTTTGTGGTGACGTTGGCTACGGCAAGACGGAGGTTGCTATCCGTGCTGCCTTTAAGTGCGTCATGGACGGTAAGCAGGTTGCGGTAATGGTTCCCACTACTGTGCTTGCTCAACAGCACTTCCTTACCTTTAAAGAACGTATGCGTAATTTTGGAGTGAATGTGGAGCTTTTAAACCGCTTCTGCACTCCTAAAGAACAACGTCGCATTTTGCAGGATTTGGAAGACGGCAAGGTAGATATCCTTATTGGTACTCATCGCCTGCTCCAAGCAGACGTGCTTTTCCCGGACTTAGGGTTACTGATTATAGATGAAGAGCAACGCTTTGGTGTTGCCCAAAAAGAAAAAATTAAAAAGTGGCGTACGGGCATTGACGTGCTGACCCTTTCTGCTACGCCCATACCTCGCACTTTGCACATGGCTTTAGTCAACGGTCGAGATATGAGCGTCATAGAAACTCCGCCGGAAGATAGACTGCCAGTAGAAACCTTCGTGGCAGAATACAACGACGGAATGATTAAGGAAGCTTTGGAGCGAGAACTGCGTCGTGGTGGCAGAATTTATTATGTTCATAATCGTGTTAGCGGTTTGGAATTGATTGCTGCCAAATTGCGCAAGCTTGTTCCGGGTATTAGCATTAAGGTTGCCCACGGGCAGATGAATGAATATATGTTAGAGGACGCTATGATTTCCTTCTACGAGGGTAATTGTGACGTGCTTCTTTCTACGACGATTATTGAAAATGGCTTGGACGTGCCCTTAGCCAATACCATTATCATTGACGGGGCAGAAAACTTTGGCTTGAGCCAGCTTTACCAAATGCGTGGACGTGTAGGTAGAAGCTCCCGCCTTGCCTATGCGTACTTTGTGTATAAGCCTAATAAGGCGCTAAGTGAAATTGCAGAGAAGCGCTTGCAGGCTATTCGTGATTTTACGGAGCTTGGCGCAGGCTTTAAGATTGCCATGCGCGATTTGGAAATTCGTGGTGCAGGCAATCTCTTAGGTGCAGAACAGCACGGTCATATTACAGGCATTGGCTTTGCGGCGTACTGCGAAATGCTGGAGCAAACCATTCGTCGCTTAAAGACCGGTGCAGAAATTACTGCTCCTGAGCCGGAGCCTGTACTGGAAATACCTACGGAAGCATTTATTCCCGACGGTTACATTGCAGACCCACGTTACAAAATGGAATTGTACCGTCGCTTCGCAGAGGTGGAATACAGTCAGCGTGACGACTTAATGGACGAAATTATTGACCGCTTTGGCAATCCGCCGGAGGAAGTAGAGAACCTGTGGCGCATTGCTGGCTTGCGTGGCTTGTGTCGCGTGATGAAAATTCGTGGTATTAACGTGCGTCCCAGCGAAATTCGCATTACCTGCACGGAGCAGTCGCTTATTTTGCCGGAAGCTTTGATGAAGCTGATGAATGCCTGCAAGGGCAAGCTTACCTATAAGCAAGGCAATCCACCCCAGCTTATTTTTAGAACAACAGGCTTAAATATTGACGCTCTTGCTTGGCTGGAAAAGAATTTGCCTGCCTTGGCAAGCTGTGAGATTAAGTAAAAGTAGTCAAAGCATTAGTAGCTGTTTTATAATTAAAGGATAGGAAACTTTAGGAAAGGAGGAACCCACAATGAGCGCAGATAAATTTTTGCGAGGCGCCATGATTTTAACCTTGGCTGGTTTAATGGTAAAGGTCATTGGCTCTGTCAACAGGATTTTGCTGTCCAGACTTTTGGGTGGCGAGGGCATTGGCTTGTACCAGATGGCGTACCCGGTGTATCTGCTTTTAGTGGCGATTTCCTCCGCAGGCATTCCTATTGCTATTTCCATTATCGTTTCTGAAAAACTTGCCCAAAAGGATTATGCCAATGTGAACCGCGTCTTTAAGGTGAGCTTAGGACTGATGGCGGTAACGGGCTTGTTCTTTGCCAGCAGTTTGTTCGTGGCGGCAGGGTGGCTGGTAGAAAGCGGTATCATTACCGATAGCCGTGCTTACTACGGGTTAATCGCTTTAACTCCTGCTGTGTTCCTTTCAACTATTTTGGCGTGCTTTAGAGGCTTCTTCCAAGGTCAGCAGATGATGACACCGCCTGCTGTGTCCCAAATCTTGGAGCAATTCGTCAGGGTAACTACTATGCTTATTTTGGCATATATCCTCTTGCCAAAAGGCTTGGAGTACGCTGCTGCAGGCGCTGCCTTTGGGGCTGCTCCCGGAGCGTTGATGGGACTTGTAGTTTTAAGTTTCTTCTATATTAAATATAAAGACCGTTGGCAACTGCCAAGTGATACTATTGGCGTGCTTGGCTTTGAAAAGGAAAGCGTGGGCAAGATTGCTAAAAGGCTTCTGCTTTTGGCACTTCCAGTTTCCTGCGCCAACATCGTTGTACCCATTACCAGTAGCATTGATATGCTTCTTGTTCCTAACCGTCTTATTGCCAGTGGCTTTGCTGTTGACGAAGCTACTACTTTATACGGCTACCTTGCCGGAATGGCACAGCCTTTGATTTTGCTGGCAACCATTCCCACAACAAGCTTAGCGGTGAGCTTGGTGCCTGCCATTTCCGAAGCCTTTGTCTTAGGCGATAAGGAGGGCATTGCCAAGAAGGCGGCTACTGCTATGAAGCTGTGCTGTTTAATTACAGTGCCTGCTGCCGTAGGTATGAGCGTTATGGCGGAGCAGCTTTCCCTTATGCTTTACGGAACAAGTAAGGCAGCGGTGGCAATTATGCACTCCGGGCCTGCGTTGTGGCTCCTTGGTATGCAGCAGATTACTACGGGCGTATTGCAGGGGATGGGGAAGATTAACATTCCCATGCTGAATATGGCTTGTGGTTTGGTGGCGAAGGTCTGTGCCGTGTGGCTCTTGACCAACGCAACCTACAATATTGCCGGCGCAGCTTGGGCTAGCAATATTAACTTTGGCTTAGCGGCGTTACTGAACATTTACGTTCTGTACCGCTTTGAGATAAAATTTACTTGGCAACAAATTGCTAAGATTATTTTGGCAGCAGCCTTGATGGGCGTAAGTGCTCATTACGGTTACGCCGTACTGGTGCAAATCTTAAAGCACAGAACCTTGGCAACTGTGGGGGCAATCCTTGTGGCGGCGGTTACTTATGCTGCACTGCTTCCTTCCTTGGGTGCCATTACTAAAGAAGAATTAAGGCATTTGCCTATTATCAAGAAGTTTATTCGATAAAGAAAGAAGGCGTATTATGGGAACTATTACAATCGTTGGCCTTGGCCCCGGTGCGGCAGGCAATTTATCTTTGGAAACAATGGACTTGCTCAAAAGTGAGGCGCAAGTTATTTTGCGCACCGCAGTGCATCCTACCGTGGCAGAGCTGGAAAAACAAAATGTTCAATTCACTTCCTGCGATAGCTTCTACGAAGAAGGTGCGAATTTTGAAGAGGTATATGGTCGCGTAGTAGCAAGAGTGCTGGCTGCGGCAATGGAAGGCGACGTTGTGTACGCTGTTCCCGGTAGCCCCCTTGTAGCTGAACGTACCGTAGTTATGCTCCGCGAGCAAGCTAAGGAATATGGCGTGCCTCTCGTAATCAAGCCTGCTATGAGCTTCCTTGATTTGGCTTATGTAGATTTGGGCATTGACCCCATTGCCGGCTTGCGTATTATTGACGCTCAAGATTTTGCTGCTGTTGCGGACGCAGGCAACTATCCCTTGATGATTACCCAAGTTTATAGCCAGCTGGTAGCTTCTGATTTGAAGATTGCCCTGATGGACAGCCTTGATGACGATTATGAAATCTTCTTCCTGCGCAACTTAGGCTTGCCCGATGAAGAGTGCCGTCCTGTAAAACTGTATGAGCTGGACCGTCAACCTCACATTGACCACTTGACCAGCGTCTATGTTCCCCCTGTTCCGCCCATGCCGGAGGGCGTGTTGGAATTTGGTGAAGATGAAAACGAAGTGGAAGTGTTCTCTGCTGATGAGGAAGAGCTTGTAGATACCAGTGCTTATGACGATGTGGACGTACAACCTTTGGTTGATGTAATCCGTACCCTGCGTGAGCCCGGTGGTTGCCCTTGGGATATTGAGCAGACCCATAAATCCATTCGTAGCAATTTCATAGAAGAGGTTTACGAATACATTGAAGCAGTTGATAACGACGATGTTGCAGGTATGCGCGAAGAACTTGGCGACGTGCTGATGCAAGTAGTTTTCCACGCCCGTATGGCGGAAGAAGCAGGAAACTTTGATTTGCAAGAGGTTATCGACGAAGTTGTAGATAAGCTTATCCGTCGTCACCCCCACGTTTTTGGTGATACCGCAGTTAGTGGTAGCGCAGAAGTGCTTGTAAATTGGGAAGCAATCAAGCTGCAAGAAAAGACTGAGCGCAAGAGTGCTCTTGACGGAATTGCCCAAGGCTTGCCTGCACTCTTACGTGCCTACAAAATTCAAAGCAAGGCTGCAAAGGTTGGCTTCGATTGGCAGGATATTGCTCCCGTCTGGGATAAAGTTCAGGAAGAGCTGGGCGAGTTCCAAGAAGCTTTGGCAAGCGGCGACAAGGCTCACGCTGAAAAAGAATTGGGCGACGTACTCTTTGCCCTTGTAAATTACGCTCGTCATCAAAAGATTGAGCCTGAGGTTGCCCTTGAAGGAACCAACAACCGCTTCACTGAACGCTTCCTTTATGTGGAAGAACAAGTACACGCAAGCGGTAAGGCGTGGCAGGACTTCACCCTAGATGAGCTTGACAAGTTCTGGGATGAAGCTAAAGCGCAGGAAAAACAAACTGAAAAATAGAAAAGTGTAACTATCTAATAGGGTATGGGAAAAAAACTAAATTTCTTATAGACGAACAAGGTTTATTCTGATAGAATTAAGCAGTAATCTCTAGGAGAGCGTTTTCTAGAGTAAGATGGTCTCGGAAATCAATGTTTTTAGTGCACTTCCATACTTTCGGTATTAGGTGAGTGTCGTAAATATTGAAGGATAACTTTACAAAATTATAAGGGGGATTTTCTAATGAACAAAACTGAACTGATTACTGCTGTTGCAGAAAAAGCTGGCTTGACCAAAAAAGACGTAGAAAAAGCTGTAAACGCTTTGCTTGAAACCGTTAAAGAAGAAGTTGCTGCTGGTAACAAAGTACAATTGATTGGCTTCGGTACCTTCGAAGCTCGTAGCCGTAAAGCTCGCACCGGTAAAAACCCGCGCACTGGCGAAGCTCTGAGCATTGAAGCAGCTACCGTTCCTGCTTTCAAAGCTGGCAAAGCTTTCAAAGACGTTGTAAAATAATTTTGTTGATATTGGCGACTGATTCTTTGAATCAGTCGCTTTTTTAGTAAAGCGCCATAAGCACCGCTAACTTTGTTGGAATTGCTAATGATTTTATGTTAAACTGAAAAGTAAGAACTGGAGGTGATGACTATGCAAAAGCGAAAAAAGAAAAAGCGTGGCGGCAGACTGTTCATGTACTTTTTTGTTGCTGTAATTTTAACCTGCGTGGTCATCGTCGCAAAACAGGAATATAAAATTTACCAGCTGAAGCAGGAAAAGGCAGCGACGGAAGAACGCATCAATGCCTTGAACGAGAAGAAGGCTCAGCTGGAAGACGAGCGTAAGAAGCTGGACGACCCTAAGTATTTGGAAAAGCTTGCTCGTGAAGATTACAATATGGTTGGTAAAAACGAGGTGCCTCTTTTTATCGTAGATGAGAAGAAAGCTGCTAAAGAACCTAAAAACTAAACGTCATCAGGTAATTTGCCGGTGACGTTTTTGTTTTCATCTAACATAATAGTTTTAGATGCTTTATAACTTTATCAAAACATTGTTCTTCTCCTGTTGACACTGTGAATTTCAAGAGAGTATAATAGTACGGTATAAAGATTTTTTAAGGGGGATATATTTCTCTATGTCACTTGAAGTAGGTGCAATTGTAGAAGGTGAAGTTTCCGGTATCACCAATTTTGGCGCTTTTGTTCAATTACCGGAGGGAAAAATTGGCTTAATCCATATTTCCGAAGTGTCCAATGTATATGTTAAAGACGTACATGACTTTTTGAAAGAGCATGACAAAGTTAAAGTAAAAGTATTATCCATTGATGAGCGTGGCAAAATTGGCTTGTCCATTAAACAGCTTACTCCGCCTCCTGCTCCCCAACCGAAGCCCCAACGTCCGCAAGTAGAAAATAGAGAACGTCGTGGTCCTCGTCCGCAAGCTCCCAAAGTAGCTCCGGCACTTTCCTTTGAAGATAAATTGTCCAAATTCTTGAAAGATAGCGATGACCGTATGCTGGACTTGAAACGTAATACCGAATCTAAACGCGGTGGCCGTGGCGCTAAACGCGACAGATAATTATCAATTTGTGATTAGGGCACTCGTAAAGAGTGCCTTTCATTTTCTTAGGAGTGTGTATGCTAATTCCTCCCGTTGTCAAAAAGGTATATAATGCTTTAAAGCTACATATTCCCCGTGGTAGCAGCTTAGTTCTTGCTGTTAGTGGTGGCGCAGATTCCATGGCTTTGGCTGACGGAGTGGCGCAGCTTTTTAGCGAAGGCTACTGCCAGCCCTACGTCCT
This sequence comes from uncultured Phascolarctobacterium sp., assembly GCA_937906915.1. GTDB lineage: Bacteria > Bacillota > Negativicutes > Acidaminococcales > Acidaminococcaceae > JAHHUH01. The sequence continues at coordinate 6,878 of CALCUU010000170.1, forward strand.
CCACGTTGAACATGGTTTGCGTGGCGACGAAGCCTTGGCTGACGCAGAGCTTGTCCGCAAGTTTTGCGAGATAAAGGATTTGCCCTTTACCTGCGTTCACGTTGACGTAAATGCTTACGCTAATTTGCACAAGCTTTCTACGGAAGAAGCTGCCCGTAAATTGCGTTACGCTGCTCTCGAAGAGCAGGCGCAAACCTTGCAGGCAGATTTCATTGTTACTGCTCATCACAGTGACGACCAGGCAGAGACAGTTTTGCTAAAGCTGTTGCGCGGTGCAGGAACGGAAGGCTTGAGTGGTATGCAGGTGCGTAGCGGTAAAATTTTAAGACCGTTCCTTCATTTAACAAGGGAGCATTTAGAGCGCTACTGTGCTTTGCAAAATATTACCTATTGTTACGACAGCACTAATGATGATTTGCATTACACCCGTAATAAAATTAGACAGGAGCTTTTGCCCTATCTAGAACAAAATTACAACCCTGCCATTAAGAAGGCGCTGGTTCAATGTGCAGAAATTTTACAGGAAGACGATGCCTGTCTTAACCAAATGGCGCAGGAAAAATTCCAAGCCTTGGCGAATTGCACAAGTGTGGGAATAATTCTTGACGTTCGTAAGTGGCAGGACACATCTGCTGCGCTACGCAAAAGAATTTTACGCCACGCATACTTTCTTGCCGGAGGTAAGGAGCTAGGCTACAGACATACGGAAGCCTTAGACACTCTTTGCTTGCGCAAGACCAGTGGTAAATATTTACAGTTACCCCAAAAAATGATAGCTTCCTATAATAAAGGAAAGCTGTTGATACAACCTGCTAACGAAGGAGAGCGTAATTATGAATGAAAATATTAAAAAGATTCTCTTAACTGAAGAACAAATTGCTGCAAGAGTTAAAGAGTTAGGCGCAGAACTTACTGCGGAATATCAAGGTAAGGACGTTGTAGTAGTAGCTCTTTTGAAAGGCTGCGCTTGGTTCGTAGCAGATTTGACCCGTGCTATGGATATTCCCTTGCGTGTTGAGTTTATGGTTGCTTCTTCCTATGGTGATGGCACTGAAACCAGTGGCAAGGTTAATGTAAAATTGGATATTGGCAGCAGCATTGAAGGCAAGCATGTGCTTTTGGTGGACGACATCATCGACAGTGGCGTAACCTTTGCTGCTATTAGCGACTTGCTGAAAGAACGCAAGCCTGCTAGCCTTAAAACCGTTGCTTTGTGCGACAAGGCAGAGCGTCGTGTAAATGGCTTGGACGCTGACTATGTTGGCTTCGTAATTCCTGATGAATTTGTAGTTGGTTATGGCTTGGACTACGCACAAGATTATCGCAATTTGCCCTATATTGCTGTGCTTGACCCCAAGGCTTACGCTTAAATATAGGCTTAAATAAAAGTATTGTCTTATTGCCTGCGCTATACTATAATTATTCTTTAGTATATGCATAGTAGAAGGAGGATTCGGACTTGACAAAATTTTTTAAGAACGTAATCTTTTATCTGCTGCTGATTATGGTTGTCATTGGCATGTTTGATTATTATTCCGCTGCTCCTGTGAAGCAAACGGATCTTAGTTATACTAAATTCCTGCAACAGGTGGACGAAAGCAAAATTAAACAGGTCACCATCGTTGACAATGTTATCAGCGGTAAATTGAGTGACGGTAAAGAATTTACTACCATCGTACCTAACAATGATGCAAATTTGATTCCCAAATTGCAAGCGAAAAATGTTGATATTAAAGCAGAGCTTCCGCCCCAACCCCCTTGGTGGACCGGTATCGTAAGCAGCGTGTTGCCCATGCTCTTAATCGTAGGCTTGTGGTTCATGATGATGAACAACAGCGGCGGTGGCGGTGGTCGTGTGATGAACTTCGGTAAAAGCCGTGCCCGTCGTTACGATGAAGATAAAATCAAAGTAACCTTTAAAGACGTAGCAGGTGCTGACGAAGCTAAGCAAGAACTGCAAGAGGTTGTAGAATTTTTGAAGCAACCTCAAAAATATAATGACCTTGGTGCTAAAATTCCTAAAGGTGTATTGCTCTATGGCCCTCCGGGCACAGGTAAAACCTTGCTGGCAAAAGCTGTAGCCGGTGAAGCAGGCGTACCCTTCTTTAGCATCTCCGGTTCTGACTTTGTAGAAATGTTTGTAGGCGTTGGTGCTTCCCGCGTACGCGACTTGTTCGAGCAAGCGAAGAAAAACGCTCCCTGCATTGTGTTCATTGACGAAATAGACGCAGTTGGTCGTCAACGTGGTGCTGGTTTAGGCGGCGGTCATGATGAACGCGAGCAAACCTTGAACCAATTATTGGTAGAGATGGATGGCTTTGGTGCTAACGAAGGCATCATTATGATTGCTGCAACTAACCGTCCTGACATTCTTGACCCGGCGCTGTTGCGTCCTGGTCGCTTTGACCGTCAAATCGTAGTAGACCGTCCTGACATTAAAGGTCGTACTGAAATCTTGAAGGTACACGTTAAAGGCAAACCTATGGCTGACGACGTGGAACTGGAAGTTATCGCTCAACGTACCCCCGGCTTTACCGGTGCAGATTTGAGCAACCTTGTTAACGAAGCAGCCCTGATGACTGCTCGTAAGAACAAAAAGAAAATCAGTATGCCGGAAATGGAAGAAGCTGCTGAACGCGTTATCATGGGACCGGAACGTAAGAGCCGTGTTATCAGCGATAACGAGAAGAAGCTTACTGCTTACCACGAAGGTGGTCATACCGTTATCGGTATGCTCCTTGAACATACTGACCCTGTACATAAAGTAACCATTATTCCTCGTGGTCGTGCAGGTGGCTATACCTTAAGCCTGCCCAAGGAAGACCGTTACTACGCAACTCGTAGCGAAATGCTGGACGAATTGAAAGTGCTCTTAGGTGGACGCGTTGCCGAAGCCTTGGTGCTGAAAGAAATCTCCAGCGGTGCAAGCAATGACCTGCAACGTGCAACTGCCCTTGCTCGCCAAATGATTTGCGAATACGGCATGAGCGAAAAAATTGGTCCTGTAACCTTTGGTCATCGTCAAGACCAAGTATTCTTAGGTCGTGACATTGCCCGCGATAAGGATTACAGTGAAGAGGTTGCTGCTGAAATCGATAAGGAAGTACGTGCTTTCTTGGACGATGCTTACGCTGCAACTGAAAGAATCTTGACTGAAAATATGGATAAGCTCCATGTTATCGCACAAGCTTTGATTGAACGTGAAACCCTTGAAAAAGAAGAGATTGCTGACCTTATGGAACATGGTCGCATCTTGACCAAGGAAGAACGCGAAGCACTTGCTGCTGCCAGCGACCCTGTGGTTGAAGCCTTGAATGCAGTAAACGAAGAAGTATAAACATAAAAAACACTTGCCATTAGGCAAGTGTTTTTTAGTTTGAAAGCGTTATAAGCACCATTATGCTGTGTCACAGCTTGC
>CALCUU010000171.1 GCA_937906915.1 uncultured Phascolarctobacterium sp.
GTATGTTAGCTCTTTGCTCCTACGAGGATAGCTTCGCTGATGAAAACTTGCCTTTGCAAAATTTAACCTTGGTCGGTATCTTAGGTATTCGTGACGAAGTGCGTCAAGAAGCCATCGAAGCTATTGCTGCCGTACAAGAAGCAGGCGTTCAGGTAGTAATGATTACTGGCGATCGTAAGGAAACTGCAGTTGCTATTGCCAAGGACGCTGGTCTTTTGCAACACCCGGAAGAAATCGTCTGGACCAGTAGCGAGCTGGCAGCTTTAAGCGATGACGAAGTAAAACTTCTCCTGCCCAAACTGCGAGTTGTGGCGAGAGCTTTGCCCATGGATAAATCTCGCCTTGTGCGTTTGTCCCAAGAAATGAACCTAGTTGTAGGTATGACCGGGGACGGAGTTAACGACTCCCCTGCCCTCAAAAAAGCAGACGTTGGCTTCGCCATGGGTAGCGGAACGGAGGTTGCCAAGGAAGCTGGCGACATCGTAATTTTGGACGACAACTTCCTCAGCATTAAAAAGGCAATCCTTTACGGACGCACCATTTACAATTCTATCTGTAAGTTTATCGTGTTCCAGCTTACCATTAACTTTTCCGCAGTGGCGATTAACTTTATCGCGCCCTTCGTGGGAATAGAAAAACCTTTGACCATCACCCAAATTTTGTGGATTAACCTTGTAATGGACACCTTGGCTGCCATTGCTTTTGGTGGCGAGCCTGCTTTGGAAAAATATCTTGCAGAAACTCCCAAGGACAGAAGCGCTCCCATCGTCAGCAAGAAAATGCTCACCACCATTGTTTTAGGCGGTGCGTATATGACTTTGGTAGCAATCTTTTTCTACAAGAGCAGCTTCATTGCAGAAATGTTCCGTTCAGCGCCCAATAACATCTACATTTATACAGGCTTCTTCTGCACCTACATCTTTATGGCAGTTGCCAATGGCTTTAACGTGCGGGTCAGCGGTGTTAATCTTTTGGAAAACCTGCGTCTTAACAAAGGCTTCCTTGATGTTATGGCACTAATCGTAGCAATTCAAATTGCTCTTACCTTCGTGGGCGGACGCATTTTGAGAACTGCTCCCTTGAATTTGGAAGAATGGCTTGTGGTAATCGCTCTTTCCCTGAGCATTATAGTTGTTGATTTACTGCGTAAGCTTTTGTGCAGGTAAATGTTTCACGTGAAACAATTTTGACTTTTTGACATTTTCTTTGGCTAATCTTCCAGCCTATGCTATAATGAAGGCAAGAAACTTTAAGAGCGAGGTACGCCTATGATAAAGAAAGTCATTGCCGTAATTATATTGATTGCCGTGCTGTGCGCCTTCTTGGTAGTTTTCGGCGGTATTGCCATTATCGACATTAGTATTAAATTGATGTGGCTGTCTTTTTCTGCCATTATTGCCTTTGCCTGCAAATCTTTAGGCTGGAACATTTCCCAGGAAATTGTCAACAAGCTTTTGGCAAAGCAAAACTTTTTGCCCGGCACCCTTACTATTGACGATAACCCCTCCATTAAAACGGATAAGATTATCCTTTATAATCTGTGCTGGAAGGATGCTAACGGCGAAGAGCGTTTGAACGTACACGAGGTTGAAGTACGCGCTATTATTTACCAAGTTATCTTGAGTTTGATTCGTAAGGAGCCTTTGGAAAAGTTTCTTGCCATCGTGCAGGAAATCATTTTGAAACAGCCTTTGTTCAACATGGAATACACCTTGGAAAACAAGCAGCTCTTAACCCAGTACGTGGAACGCCTTACGGAAGTCCCCGACCTTTCCCAAGAGAAAACTACTCCGCAACCGCAAAGCTCTTTGCCGGAAGTGGACGCTCTCCCCAATTTGAAGCTGTACCTTGAGCGTGGCATAGTAGATTTAAAAATTAACGGACAGCGTTTGCGTTTGGAAAACATCAACGGCGTGTGGCGTAATGACCCGGTAATTGACTACTACCTTACCTGCCAGCTGGAAGACGAAAATATTAGCATTCAAAACCAGAACACTGTTAATCGTTATCTATTGCGTGCTTCCAAAATTTCCTTGAAGCGTTTGTGGAATATCCTCTCCCCCATTTTTAAAATTGAGCGTATCAATTTGCTGGATGGCGAGGTTACAGATTTTAAAATGCTTTTGGAGCGCAAGGATAATGCTTGGTCCATACTTTCCATTAACTGGAATTTTAACGACATTATGCTTGCCAGCCACGGCATCATCATTGAAGAAATTGACGGACGCTTTGGCAGTACGGATTTAGACACCTTCAACATCAAGAAGCTGGAGCTAAAGCTTTACAACCACACCTTGCGTGTTGACGGAACCATTACCACTCCTCAGGAAGATGGCGCCTACAAGTACAAGCTGAAACTGCGCAGTGACAAGATTTTCTTGAAGAACAATGTTGATATTAACATTTTCGACGGCTTTAACCTGTACGGTACTGCCCAACGCATTGACGGCAAGACTGTCATTGACGTTAATATGGACGGAACCCTGCGCCTTGATATTCCCGGAAAGACTTCGCTTATTGCAGAAAACTTCGTGGGCAAGCTGGAGCTGGACGAAGGAATTGCTGTTATCAAACACGCAAGTATTTTGGTAAATGGCAGCAAGGTTGCTCTGGACGATTGCGTTGTGAACTTGAACAATGGTGACTACACCCTGCACCTTAGTGGTAACCAGCTGGATATCGCCCTCTTGACAGACCAACCCATTAAAGGCGAAACCTTCTTCTACACCACCATTAGTGGCAGTGTGGAAAAACGCATTTATGAAGTCAACGGTATCTACCGAATCGAAAACATAAAATACCGCAACTTGCCTCTTAGCAGTATTCACGGACGCATTGTTACGGACGAAGAAGGCGTGCGTTTAGACGAAAACTTCTGGAATATCTTTAACCGTAACATTCCCATTCACTGCACCTTTGAAAAGAACGCTATCAAAATTGACTGGGGCTTAGAAATTGAAAGCCTCAAGGACGTTTTTAAAGAGAGCGTGCAAAACGCAGGCGAAGCGGTTGACGGGCTAATCAATAAAATTAGAAACAAGTTTACAAAATAAAAATGCTACTCTTACGAGTAGCATTTTTTGTTTATGTTATGGAATTATAATTTGTAGTAACCAAAAACTTTTCAGAAGTGCTTATCACGCATTTCATTTCTCAGCGCGATTGATTGCACAGATAATGCCCAGTAACGCCGCCACGTTAACGTTAGCATGCATACCCGCACCAAAGATATGCTCTCCATTAGGTTTCTTCAGCTCGATGTAGCAGATACCCAACGCATTGGAACCACGGGATACAGCGTGTTCATGGTAGTTGACAAATTCGTAGCCTTCGATGCCAGCGTGTGCCAAAGCTTGGAAGAAGGAGTCGATAGGACCATTGCCCACGCCAACAATGTGGCATTCTTTTCCGCTAACATTGATGGAGCCTTCAAAACGGCTGTGAACGGAGCCGTCTGCTTCGTGAAGTTCTGCGAAGCGGTGACGGAGCAAGCTGTAAGTTCCGCACAATTCAATGTATTCACGGTGGAAGAGGTCAACGATTTGTTCTTCGCTCAGCTCGTCGCCGTATTCATCAGCTGCAGCCTTAACGATGTTGCCAAATTCAGGATGCATTTCTTTGGGAAGCTTGTAGCCCATAGCGTGTTGCAGTACGAAAGCAGCGCCACCTTTGCCGGATTGGCTGTTAATGCGGATAACAGGCTCGTATTCGCGGTGCAGGTCCGCAGGATTGATGGGCAGGTAGGGAACTTCCCAATAGGGAGTGCCGGTTTTTTCCA
>CALCUU010000172.1 GCA_937906915.1 uncultured Phascolarctobacterium sp.
GCTTGCCTTCGTAATCATGATTTTGGCAGGTTCTGTAAAAGCAGCAGTAATGCCTTTGCATGGTTGGTTGCCTGCAGCGATGGTAGCACCGACCCCGGTTTCTGCGTTGCTCCACGCCGTTGCAGTAGTTAAGACCGGTGTATTCTGCGTACTGCGTATCATCGGCTTCGTATTTGGTCCTAAACTGTTGGCTCAACTTGGCATTATTGATGTGCTTGCTTGGGCAGCAGCAACTAGTATTCTTGTTTCTTCTTTGATTGCTCTGCGTCAAGACCACTTGAAACGTCGTTTGGCTTTCTCCACTATCGGTCAGCTTTCCTACATCGTTTTAGGTGCGGCGCTGCTTTCTCCCTTGAGCATTAAAGGTGCGTACCTCCACCTTGTTGCCCATGCGGTTATGAAGATTACCCTCTTTATGTGCGCAGGCTTGATTATCGCTCGTACTCACCGTGAATATATCAGCGAGCTGTACGGCATATCCAAGAAACTGCCCATAACTATGGCTTGCTTTACCATTGCTTCCCTTGGTATCGCAGGTATGCCTTTCTTGGTAGGCTTTATTAGTAAATGGAACTTGGCACTTGGTGCGTTGCAGGCTGGTAAACCCTTGTACATTTTGGTTTGGGTTGCTTCCGCACTTTTGGCAGCTGCTTACTTGATGCCTATTTGTCAAATGGCTTACTTCCGTAAAGACCCGCAAGAAGGCTTCCGTGAATACGGTGAAATCAGCTACCGTATGCTGGTTCCTATTTGTGTAACTACCATTATGGCTATGATTTTAGGCGTAATGCCTAACTTCTATCCTCACTTCTACAAATTGGCGACAATGGCTGCTAATGCTATTACCGCAGGCTGGAACGGGGGGTGGCTGTAATGACTAAAAAGACAGTTTACATGATTGTTGCTGTGGTACTGGCTTTGTCCGCAGTAGCAGAAATGTGTGGCGTGCACATGCACGGTGCGCATTGGTGGCCGTTACCCTTCGGCTACAACATTTTCTTCGGCTTCGTTGGTTGCTGGGCGTTGATTATCGTTTCCAAGTTAATTATGGCTCCTATTTTGCAACGCGATGAAGATTATTATGAAAGTGTAGGTGATGATGATGAGTGAGATGATGATGCATCCGGGCATAATCCTTGTCCTGGTAGGCTTGCTTGCCATGATCGCACCTAAATGCGTTCGTAAAGTATTGTTGGCTGTAGGTCCTTTGGCAGCGCTTTATGTTGCTTACAATCTGCAACTTGGTACTGACGTAACCATTGACTTTGTACGTGGCTATAAATTAGGTATTCTCCACGTTGATAAGCTCAGCTGGATTTTTACCTTTATCTTTTCCGTGTTGGCACTTATCAGCGGTATTTATGCTTGTCATAATGAAAACCGTATGGAAGCTCTCTGCGCAATGGCTTATGCAGGCTGCGCTATTGGCGTAACTCTTGCTAAAGACTGGCTGACCCTGATTTTCTTCTGGGAAGCAATGGCAGTAACTTCCGTATTCCTGGTATGGTGCAAAGACAGCAAGATTTCTCGTCGTGCCGGCTTCCGTTACCTCTTGGTTCATATGCTTGGTGGCAACCTGCTTTTGGCAGGTATCTTCCTGCACTTGGGTCACGGTGGCGACCCCACCATTGCCAATATGGTAAATGGCCCTCACGATTATACTTACTGGCTGATGCTGGTTGGTATTTGTGTTAACGTGGCAATGCCTCCTGTTAACGCTTGGCTGGTAGATGCTTATGCAAACTCCACCATTACCGGTGGCGTCTTCATGAGCTGCTTGACTACTAAGGTTGCAGTTTACGCACTGCTCCGCGTATTCGCAGGTAGCGAACTCATTATGTGGGGTGGCGTGCTGATGGCACTCTACGGTGCATGCTACGCGATTATGGAAAACGATATGCGCAGACTTTTGGCTCACCATATCATCAGTCAAACTGGTTTTATGGTTGCAGGCGCAGGTATCGGTACTGGTCTTGCAATGAACGGTGCTACTGCCCATGCTTTCTGCGATATTCTCTTTAAATCCCTGCTCTTTATGTGCGCCGGTGCCATTATGTATGCAACTGGTATTGGTCACATCAACAAGCTTGGTAATATGGCGAAGAAGATGCCCTTCGTTTGCCTCTGCTTCTTCGCAGCAGCATTCTCCATTTCCGGTATTCCTCTGTTCAACGGTTTCGTAAGTAAGGCAATCACCGTAAACGCAGCTTACGCTGCTGGTCAAGGTGCTGTCTATACTCTC
>CALCUU010000173.1 GCA_937906915.1 uncultured Phascolarctobacterium sp.
AACGGCATCATAGACTGCGTTGTAGAAAAAGATACTGGCTTAATGCTTGTGGACTACAAAACAGGACGTCCCCCTGCAGAAAATGAAGTGCATTTAGGCTACGCTTATCAGCTGGCAATCTATAAGTACGCAGTTGAAAAGCTGCTAGGCAAAAAGGCAGAAGAGGCTAAGCTACACTTCCTGCAAAATTTAAGTCAGTGGAATTTGCCGGAGGACAAGGACTATTTGGACGAAGCTCTTGCCCTGTGCAAAGAGATTGGCAGTAAGGGTGAAGAGAAAGATTTTGCCTGCAACCTTGCCAGTTGCGCATATTGCCCTTATAATTATTTATGTCCACAAAAATAAACTAAGGGGTAATATATGGAAAACTTGGAAATGTGGGATTTTATCGCACTGGGAGTATTGCTCTTATCGGTGTGGGTAGGAACCTACGGAATTAAAATGTGTCGTGAAGCTAATAAAGAAGGCTTCGATGAAAAAAGCTTACGCAATAAAGCGTGGGGTGCAGCAACAGCTTCCGTGCTTTATCTGGTAATTAGATTTTTCTCATAAAAAAACGGTATCGCTTAATTGCGATACCGTTAATTTTTTTAGAGGACTTCTTCTCTGATTAAGGTGTTGAGCATTTTTTGCTTGCCAAGTATCCAAAGCAGGTCTCCCTTTTCAAAAACGAGGGAAATATTTGGATTGGTAATGGTGTAGGCGCCACGCTCTAAGCCAATTACCAAAGCGTTCCAATTATCACGAATGTTAGCGTCTTTAAGAGACTTGTTGAGCAAGCCGGAATGTTCGTCAACAGTGATTGCCAAAGATACAAATTGCAGCTCCGGTTCCAGCTCATGATTGTGGAGCATAAATTCTTTCAAGCTGATGGGAGCAGTGAGAGGCTCCAGTTCAATTTGCTTGCTGGCAATGGCAGCGTTAAACATTTTAAATTGGTTGTTGGTTCCGATGATGAGAAACTTAGAACCAGCTTCAAGCACATATTCTGCGCCGGGCATATCAACTATTTTGTCGGGGGTTGTAATTTGCAAAACATTGCACCCGTAGTTGGAACGGAAGTTGGTTGCCAATAAAGTTTTGCCTACAAGCTTGCAATCCTTGGGCATTTGGTATTGAGCAAGCTGAATGTCTTCGTCAAACCAAATATCAGAGCAACCCTGCTCGGTGCAAAGCTGTTCCCTGTGCTTACGCATGTGCTTTTCGTTAAGGTTTACTAAAAAGCGGGACTCGATGCGCAAGTATTCGCCAAGCAGCCAATCAGAAGTATAGATGAAATAAGCTGCACCTGCCACTGCCACAAAGGAGATGATGTAGGGAAGCTCCATTAAACTGTGGAACACATACATCAAGAAGCAGGTTGCCACAACCATTTTAATGAGGATTAAAATTAAAAGTGGTAAGTGGTTGGAGCGTTTCTTAAACCAAAGGATGGAGAAAATTTCTTCATTATGAGTACGACTGGTAAGAATAATTCTGAGAATGGGGGACATTACCAAAAGGGTAAGGGCACCGCCAAGTAAATGACTGTAAGGCACAGCCAAAGTATCCTTTAAATAAGGAAGCAGATAATATTTTGCACCCATGGCGATTGCAAAGAGCAGTGTTAGATAAATGAACATACGGGTAAAATAGGCTTGCAGTAAAGCACTCCAATCGCTATCGTCTGCTTCGTCGTCTTCATCAGTGTAGCGGTCAAGCCATTCCAAAAACTTGACGGGCAATATTTTCGTAAGCATTTTGTAGGCAGGGTCTGCTGCCATGATGAAGAAGGGTGTAGTAAAGGTTG
>CALCUU010000174.1 GCA_937906915.1 uncultured Phascolarctobacterium sp.
ATTTTAAAGCAGTTTCTTTTGCTTCTTCTTTAGATTTACCTAAAACCTTGATTTGACCAACGGTGCAGTTTTCCAGTACGGTCATATTGTTGAAAAGGTTAAAGGATTGGAACACCATACCAACCTTGGTACGGAACTGGGTAAGCTTTTTAAAATGCTTCATTACGGATTCACCACGATAGCAGATGTCGCCACCAGTGGGATGTTCCAAATAGTTTACGCAACGGATGAGAGTGGACTTACCGCTACCGGAAGGACCGATAACGCACACTACGTCACCACGATAAATATCAAAGCTGATGCCTTTTAAAATTTCACGTTCACCAAATGCCTTTTTCAGATCATGAACGGAAACTAAAAGCTCTCTATCTTGTGCCATCAATCAAACCGTCCTTTCTGTTTTTTAGTAGGCAGGGGTACGTGACCGCAGGGGTCAGCCATAGGGTCATAGTTAACCAATTGATAATCCTTGGGACCATCCATCTTGCTTTCAACCCAACGCAGTAATCTAGACGCAGTAAAGGTCATAATGAAATAGATTACGCAGGTCAGGAAGAAGATTTCAAAGTATTTGTAGTAAACGCCCGCAGCAGATTTGGACGCGAAGTACAATTCAGTTACGGAAATTACGTTCAATACGGAAGTATCTTTAATATTGATGATAAGGTTGTTACCCAATTGAGGCATTACGTTACGCAATGCTTGGGGCAAAATTACGTTGTACATAATTTGGAAGTGGTCCATACCAATAGCGATAGCTGCTTCCTTTTGACCGGGGTCAACGGATTCGATACCACCACGCACGGTTTCTGCCATATACGCACCGGTGTTGATGGATACAACGAAGAAGCCCGCAAACATGGGAGACATATCAATATTGAACACACTCATTGCGCCATAGTACACAACCATGGCTTGTACAATCATAGGAGTACCACGGAAAACTTCTACATACGCATCAAGCAAGCGTTGCAAGCATTTAATTGCAGCTTTTTTAAATGCGCTGTCGTTATCTTCCATGGGAATAGTTTGAATGATACCTACTACCAAACCGATTAAGCAACCAATGAAGGTACCTACTACGGCAAGAAGTAAGGTTACGCCGGCACCGGTCAGCAAAACTGAACCGTATTCTTCCATTAGAAAGAAGACCCAGCCGAAGAATGTTGTTGGCATTTTGTAAAACCCTTTCTTGAAATTTATTATAAGCACTGTCTTCCTGCGTTGTTGCTACGATTGCTTGCTCGACGTACCACAAGTACGCCTTCGCGGCACAATCTTGCAACGCCTTGTTATCCAGCACTTCTAATAAATTTAGTTACAATATGATATATAGTAGAAAAGGGCGACGAATGCGTCGCCCTAATTTTAAATCTGTATCAGATTATTGAGCCAAAGGTTGTTTTTTGATAGCTTCAGCCATAATTTTGTCGTGGTCAGCTTTAGTCATGCCGCCCAGAACTTTGTTCATAGCGTCAACCAATTGTTTGTTGCCTTTTTTAACTGCGATACCGATTTCAACATCTTCCGGAGAAGTTTTGAAGCCTTTGCCTTCTGCGAAGGTAAGCATGGTCAATTCGGGGTTAGCGAATTCAGCAGCTCTTGCAGTCGGGATGTCGGTAACAATCAAGTTAGCTTTGCCGGATTTAAGAGC
>CALCUU010000175.1 GCA_937906915.1 uncultured Phascolarctobacterium sp.
GAGTGCTGTCGCAATAAGGCATTTTGCCACCGCGTTTCACAAGGAAGTTATAAATTTCTTCTGCGTCAGCTACGAGAGCGTTTTCTTTTTGCAAACGCATGGAGCAGTTCAATCTGCCATCTTCACGGATAAAGGTAATACGGCAGGTAATTTCTTGACCAAAGTCTAAGCGACCACCGGGAACCTCGCTACGATGGAGGAAGGCAATAAATCTTTGGGTAGTAAAGATAAAGAAGCCGTCCGGTAAAATATTATAAACGGTACCGGTTACGTTATCGCCTACCTTTACGCCTTCTGCGGGCTTAGAAGCCTTAACCATATCTTCTTCCACACGCATGGTTACAGCAGGACGACCGCTTTTATCGCGGTACAGCTTTACCCAAACCAATTGGTTAGGGCTAACGTGACCACGCATTTGGCTGTAGGGCAGGAACACACCACGTTCCGCACCAATGTCTACGAAGCCGCCGTCTCTAGTTACGCTAAGAACTTTTACGTAACCCAGCTGACCTTCGCGCATTTTGGGAAGCTTCATGCTGGCAGTTAAGCGTTTGTTAGGGTCAAGGTACAAATAAACTTTAACCTTGTCCCCTTCCTTTAATGTTTCAGTTTGTTGCAGCTTGTGCAATAAAATATCGTCGCTGGTGTTACCGGTACCTGCATCAAGGAACGCGCCCATTTCGCCAACGCGCGCTACCTTTAAGGTTACCACATCACCGGGCTTGTATTTTAAAGCCTGTTGCGTATTTTTCTCAATCATTCTTCATTCTCCACAAAAGCTTCAGAGGGAGCATCTGCCCACAATTGTTCTAAGTTGTAGAAGTCACGTTCTTCTTCTAAGAAGATGTGCGCTACAACGTCACCGTAATCCATCAAAATCCAACGTGCGTCAGAATAACCTTCTTTATGTTTAAAGAAGATTTCTTCTTCAGCCAATTTATCTTCGATGTTATCAGCAATTGCTTTAACAAGCATGCTGTTGGAAGCGCTGCAAATTACAAAGTAGTCAGTTACAGGGGACAAACCTTCCATGTTCAAAAGTAAAATATCGTTAGCTTTTTTGTCGCTGGCAAAAGTTGCAATTTTCATTGCCAATTCTTTAGTGTTCATTAGTATTTAACCTCCTCTTGTACTTTCTTTTTCCCTTTGTAGGGAATCTCCAATTCATCTAAAACTTTTTTTACAGATTCTCTATCTGTCGCCCAATAGCTGATGCCACCTTCTTCATCAAATTGTCCGTACAAAGTACGGGTTTTGATTTTTTCATCACCGAAGATTTTAAAGCTATTGGCTGCTTTAATCATTGTTACAGTATTTAAGTCTGTATCAATATATTTTTCAATGGTATCCATGATGGTGCCAATCTTGGTAAGATTTTCAAAGGTAAACATTTGCCCTGCCGCAGCTCGCAAGAATTTTTGCTGACGTTGCACGCGACCAATGTCACCTAGTTCATCACTACGGAAGCGGATATATTTACCTGCAGTAGTGCCATCCATATGTTGATAACCATGTTTAATATCAATAAGTAAATCAGCGTAGGGGTCGTGATAATACATATCTTTTTCTACATATAAATCTACGCCACCGATTAAGTCCACTACTTCGATAAAGCCACGCCAATTTGCCAAGGCGTAGTAGTGGATGGGAATTTGCAGTAAGCTTTGCACAGTTTGCTTAGTCATTACCGCACCACCAAAGGCGTAAGCAGCATTTATTTTGCAAGGGTCACGATGACCTTTGAGCACTACCTTAGTATCGCGAGGGATGGAGAGCACGGAAACCTTTTCTTCTTCCGGATCCACACTCAAGAGCATTATTACGTCCGTGCGCTTAGGCTCATCGGCTGCTGCGTCACTGTCGCCGTCATCAACGCCCAAAAGCAAAATGTTAATGCGCTCGCCCAGCTCGCCGTCAACAGTAATATTTCCTGCTGTTGTGCCATCGGTAGGCTCCATTTCTACAACTACTTTGGTAGACGGGCTAATTATATTTTTGTAAACCCACACGCTTCCCCAGAACAAGCTGGCGATAAGTGCAGATAAAGCAACAACTACTATTAAAAGCCTTCCCCAACGTAACCTGCGTTTAGGTGCAGGCTCCTGTTGAAACTTGTTTTCTTCCATTAAATAAGCCTTCCTTTAAACTACTTTTTTCTTTTAAATTTAGCAGCTAATTGATTGTACCCATGAATGCAGTTGGGATGAATAAGTAAATCGTATTCCAAAAGGTAGCGGATGGTATTGGCATAAGCTTTCATCATAGCTTTTTCCATATCTTCTTTGGCAAGCTTGCGCATATCGTCAATGCCGGGAAAATCTCTGGTAGGCTCCAGCAAATCTGCCAAGTACACTGCCTGCGCCAACGGAGTCATGTGGGGTGCGCCGGTTGTGTGATACAAAATGCCATCTAAAATTTCTTGGTCTTCAACACCGTACTTTTTGCGGGCAAAGAACACGCCCAATTTAGCGTGCAGTAAGATAGGCTGATTAGCTTCTACCCTATCAACCTCAATGCCCAGCTCCGCAGCCTTCGCCAAACTATCGCGACTAGGAATTTCACGACCGCAATCGTGAAGCAAGGCAGCGATGCCAACCTTTTGTACATCTAATTTATGAACAGAAGCCAGTTCCAGCGCAGTCTCATAAACAGCAATAGAATGCTTGTAGCGTTTTAAAGGTAGGGACGCCTTCAAAATGCTTTTTAATTCGTCTAGCTTCAACATTTTTATACTCCCTTTTACTCAGTTGCCAAATACAACTGATTATTTCTAATATATTCTTCAACCGCTTCAGGCACTAAGCCTTCAAGGCTTGCACCTTCACGGATACGTTTACGAATTTCAGTGGAAGATACTTTGTACTCCGGAGTATCCAGCAATACAATCTTTTCCCGGGCAATATTTCCTAATTGCTCGCAGGCAGTTTCAATAACATTGCTGTAGCCAGGTCTATAAGCAGCAGCAAAAGTTACCAGTTCAAATAAATCATAAATTCTATCCCAAGTGTGCAGCTGCGGAACAGAATCTGCTCCGATAATGAAGTACAGCTCGTATTCGGGATAAAGCTTTTTCATTTCCAGCATAGTGTCAATGGTATAAGACACTCCGCTACGTTTCAGTTCAATATCCGAAACGTCAAAATAATTGTAAGGCTCCGTTGCCAACACGGTCATATTATATCTATCTGCGGCGTGAGCAAATTCTTGCCCCATTTTGTGAGGCGGAATGTAGGCTGGAATAAACAAAACTTTTTCCAAGCCCAACTGCTCGTACACAGCCTGCGCAGATTTTATATGTCCGGTATGAATAGGGTCAAAGGTTCCCCCTAAAATCCCTAGCTTCTTCATACAACAGCTAGCCTCCTTAAAACTTTCTATCGTATTATTATATCAATTTATCAACTTTTCAACAACCATTTGCACAAGAATTATTACCAAGCCTATGATTACAGCAGCCTTGGCTCTGTCCTTCAAATCAAAAATGGTTTTAGGCCTTCTCAGGTAATCCAAGAAGGCCTCGAAATATTCCTTATATGTGGTTTTATGCGAGGAATTATTTTTTTGTGTCATATAATTTTCCAAACCTTATTCGTAGCGCAAAGCATCAATGGGGTCTAAGAGGGCTGCCTTGCGAGCCGGGTAGATACCGAAGAACAAGCCAATGCCCACGGAGAACACAACCGCAACCACGATTGCCCACCAAGCAATAACAGTGTTCCAGCCTGCAAAGTGGCTCAGCGCATAGGACGCGCCTATACCAACCACAACACCTAAGAAGCCACCCACGATACCGATAACCATTGCTTCAATCAAGAATTGGAGCAGGATATTATTATAGGTCGCACCTAACGCCTTGCGGATACCAATTTCACGAGTACGTTCCGTAACGGAAACCAGCATTATGTTCATAATGCCTATGCCGCCAACCAAAAGACTGATTGCCGCAATACAACCTAAGAGCAGGGTAATGCTGTTGGCAGTTTCCATCATAGTATCCATAATAGCAGCCATATTGCTGATAGTAAAGTCGTCGTAGTCACCATCTTTAATTTTGTGGCGCACACGCAGTACTTGTTCAACCTCTGCCTGCACATCGTTGATTACATTTTCATTTTCTGCTTGCACGGTAATGCGTTGCACGTGAGTAATACCCATCATACGATTTTGGGCGGTGGTCAAAGGCATAATCACGATATCGTCTTGGTCCTGACCCATTCCGGAAGAACCCTTGCTTTTCAGCACGCCGATAACTTGGAAGGGAGCCTTCTTCACACGCATAATTTGACCAACAGGATTATCACCGGGGAACAAATTATCCGCTACAGTTTTACCAATAACAGCAACTCTGGCACGAGAGTTCATATCACGCTCAGTAAAAAGTCTGCCGTCTTCCAGCTCGTAGTTTTGAATTGCAAAGTTACTGGGAGTAGTACCTTCCACGCGGGCAGTCCAGTTTTGGTTGCCTGCAACCAGTTGGTAGCTGGTATTTACGCTTGCAGAAATGCCTGCAATACCATCAACTTGTTTCGCAATGGCTTCCATATCTTCAAAGGTCAGACGTGCGCCTTCACCAGCAGCCAAACGGGCACCGCTAGCAGTACGAC
>CALCUU010000176.1 GCA_937906915.1 uncultured Phascolarctobacterium sp.
AATCATCACTGCACAAAAGATTGCAGAGGTGCGTGAGGCAATGAAGCAAGGTCATCCCGAAGAAAAGGAAACCATGGCAGGCTGTCGTGGTGCAGATTACGAAGGTATGAAAATTCATAGCATTCGTCTTCCGGGCTACGTTGCTTCTCAAGAAGTTGTGTTTGGTGGTCAAGGTGAAGTGCTCCGCATTAGCACAGAGCCTATCAACCGTGAATGCTATATGCCGGGTGTAGCTCTTGGCTGTCGTAAAATTATGGATAAAGCAGGTCTCGTGTACGGACTTGATAAATTATTGTAAATAAATGGGGAGGGTAACCTTATGAAAAAATATAATGTTGCAATTTTAGGTGCTACCGGTGCTGTAGGTGGCGAATTCTTGAAACTTATCGAAGAACGTAATTTCCCGTTCAACGAACTGCGCCTTTTGGCTTCCAAACGTAGTGCTGGTACTGAAATCGAATTGATGGGTAAAACCTACGTTGTAGAAGAAGCTACTAAAGATTCCTTCAAAGGCATTGACATTGCTTTGTTTGCAGGTGGCAGCATTTCTAAAGAATTTGCTCCTTACGCTGTAGAAGCTGGCGCTGTTGTAATCGACAACTCCAGTACCTTCCGTATGGATCCGGAAGTTCCGCTGGTTGTTCCTGAAGTAAACCCCGAAGCTATTTTGAAACATAAAGGCATCATTGCTAACCCCAACTGCTCTACCATTATTATGGTTATGGCGCTGAAACCCTTGTATGATTTGGCAAGAATTAAACGCGTAGTAGTAAGCACTTATCAAGCAGTTTCCGGTGCTGGCAAAGAAGGCATTGACGAATTGACCGACCAAGTTAAAGCTTACAGCGAAGGCAAAGAAATGGTAGCAAAAATTCTGCCTTCTGCTAGCCTTGCTAAACATTATCCCATCGCATTCAACCTGATTCCGCAAATTGACGTATTCCTTGATAACCTCTACACCAAGGAAGAAATGAAAATGGTTAACGAAACCAAGAAGATTATGGAAGACTATGATATGCGCATTACCGCAACCACCGTTCGCGTTCCCGTATATCGCAGCCACAGTGAATCTGTAAATATCGAATTTGAACATGACCTTGAATTGGCTGATATGATTAAAGCAATCGAAGCATTCCCGGGCGTACAAATGCTGGATAATCCTGCTGAACAAGAATATCCCATGCCGCTGTATACTTCCGATAAAGATGATTGCTTCATCGGTCGTCTCCGTCGCGACGAATCCAACCCCAACAGCTTCAACCTGTGGGTTGTTGGCGACCAAATCCGCAAAGGTGCTGCATTGAACACCTTGCAAATTGCAGAAACCATGATTAAAAATGGTTGGATTTAATCTCAATTAAGATAAAGCCGAAGGGAAGAGAGTTCAAATGAAAATCATAGTGCAAAAATTCGGCGGCACCTCCGTAGCTAATGAGGAATCTCGCCTTGCCGTAAAAAATAAAATTCAACAAGCCATTCACAATGGCTATTCTCCTGTAGTTGTAGTATCTGCTATGGGTCGTAAGGGCGCACCTTACGCAACTGATACCTTGATTGACGTTCTGAAAGCAGAAAACATTTCCGTTAACGTACGTGAAATGGACGTTATGATGTGCTGTGGCGAAATTATTTCCTCCTGCATCATGGCAGCTCACCTGCAAAAACACGGCATCAACGCTATGGCGCTGACCGGTGGTCAAGCTGGTATCATTACTGACTCTCAATTTGGTGCAGCTCGCATCAAAAATATTAACGTATCTAACCTGCATCATCTGCTGGAAGCTGGTATTATTCCTGTTGTTTGCGGTTTCCAAGGCGTAACCGAAGACAACCAAAAATTTACTACTCTCGGTCGTGGTGGCAGTGACACTACTGCTGCAGCTTTGGGCGCAGCTCTTCATGCAGAATTTGTAGAAATTTACACTGACGTTGACGGCATTATGACTGCTGACCCCCGTGTTGTTGAAAAGGCAACTATTTTGCAACAAATTTCCTACGCAGAAGTTTGCCAAATGGCACACAACGGTGCAAAGGTTATTCACCCGCGCGCAGTAGAAATTGCTATGAGCAGCAACGTTCCTTTAATTGTAAAATCTACCTTCAGCGAAGCACCTGGCACTATCATTACCAATGAACGCTCTGCAGGCGCTTTGGGCAGTGACGTTGCAATTAGCGACAATATGGCAAGTGGTGTAGCAAGCCTTAGCGACTTGGCTCAATTCCGCATCACTCTTAATCCGGAAGATATGTCCGCTGGCAGAAAATTGTTTGAAGATTTGGCAGCAGCTGGCATTTCCGTTGGCAGCTTGAACCTGTCTGAAAAAGAAGCAATGTTTGCGGTATTCTCTCCCGACGTGAATCGTACCTGCGAAGTGCTTGACAATACTGAATTTAAATATGTTCTTAACACTGGTTGCGGTAAAGTTACTGTTGTTGGTAACGCAATGCGCGGTGTTCCCGGCGTTATGGCTACCTTCGTTGCAGCTTTGGCAAGCAAAAAAATTGCTATTCTGCAAACTGTGGACAGCGATACCACTATTTCCGCAATTATTAAGGAGGAGCATCTTAACGAAGCAGTTAAAGCGCTTCACGAAGCCTTCAAACTTTAAACTTCCCATAAGCTATTTAGGAAAATTTGAGAAATGTAAACTTTCGATAAATGATTTAGGATACTTGAAGAAACGCAAACTTTTCAGAAGTGCTGGATAACGAGGCGGAACAAGATTGTGAAGTGAAGGCGTACTTGTGGTACGTCGAGCAAGCAATCGCAGTTCCAACAAAGTTAGACAGTGCTTATGGAAAGTTAGTAGGAATATAGAAGGAGTCTTTAAAATGGCAGAAGCATATTTTGGTAGATTATTAACTGCAATGGTTACACCGTTCAATGCAGACGGTAGTGTAAACTGTGAAGCAGCAGCAGATTTTGCAGAATGGTTATTGGCAAATGGCAGTGATGGTTTGGTAGTAGAAGGTTCTACTGGCGAAGCAGCAACCATGTTCATGGACGAAAAGATTGCTGTACTGAAAGCAGTTGTGGAACGTGTTAACGGTCGTGCTCCCGTAATCGTAGGCGCCGGCACCAACTGCACTGCAAGCACTTTAGAACTGATTAACGCAGTAGAAGCTTGTGGCGTTGATGGCTTGCTGGTAGTAGGGCCGTACTACAACAAACCCACCCAAGAAGGTTACTATCAACATTTTGCAGCAGTGGCTAAATCCACTAGCCTGCCCATTATCGTATATAATGTTCCCGGTCGTACCGGCTCCAACATCGAACCCAAAACTATTGCTCGTTTGGCAGCAGAGTTCCCCAACATCGTTGCAGTAAAAGAGGCTGCTGGCAATGTAGCTCAAACTGCAGAACTCTTCCGTGTACTTCCTGAAAACGTTACCATTTACAGCGGTGACGATGGCTTGATTCTTCCGTTCATGGCAGTTGGCGCTCGTGGCGTAATCTCTGTTCTTGGTAACATTGGTGGTCAAATGCTGCAAGACGTAATGCAACTGTACAGCGAAGGCAAAGTTGCAGAAGCTGCTGAACTGAACAAAAAACTTGTTCCGCTGGCAAACTCCATGTTCATCGAAAGCAACCCCATCCCTGTAAAATATGCTGTAACTAAAGTTACCGGTATTGACGCAGGTGCTCCGCGCTTGCCGCTTACTCCGTTGAGTGAAGCTGGTGTAGCAAAATTAGACGCTATCCTTGCTGAATATGGCTTAATCTAAAACAAGCCATAAGTACCATCTAACTTTGTTGGAACTGCGATTGCTTGCTCGAC
>CALCUU010000177.1 GCA_937906915.1 uncultured Phascolarctobacterium sp.
AGCTTTTCCGCAGTACTGCGAAAGAAAAAGCGCATTAAAAGGAAGCTAATTACAACGCCAACGGTCTCTGCCAACCAAGAGATTAAAATACCCAAGGGCAAGCCAAAGATTAAACCATTTGCCGTAGAAAGGAAGATGGATGGAAAAATGCTTCCTGCGTTAATGAGCACGTCCAGCACGAAGCTGACTACCATCGCCCAAGGTCCGAAGGAACGCAAATATTCCACCAAGCCTTCTACATTACCGCTAATGGCAAGCTTAAAGGTATTGGTAAAGAAATCGTGGGCAAAAAAATGAATCAGCCCAAACAGCGCTACCAAAAGCACTGCCACCACTATTTTTGAAATTGTATCTGGGTTATGAAGCCAATCCTTCTTTTCCACGTTAGGAACCTCTTATACGTTAAAAATCATTTGGAAGCGGTCATCAAGCTGTAATTTTACAAACTCTAGCATTTCTTGCCACTCCGCTTCATTTTTTATTAAGCTCTGTGCCATATTGCGAGCCTGCACGATAACTTCCGTATCTCGAAGTATATCAGCAATGCGCAAATCAGGCAACCCGTGCTGACGCATACCAAAAAGCTGCCCCGCCCCGCGTTGCTCCAAATCTTTCTCCGCTAAATAGAAACCGTCGTCACTATCTCGCAAAACCTGCAAGCGCGCCAAGGTTTCCGGGCTATCTGACGGGGTTAAGAGCACGCAATAAGATTGCTCACTGCCACGCCCTACACGCCCCCGCAGTTGGTGAAGCTGTGCCAAGCCAAAACGCTCGGCGTTCTCTACCACCATCAAGGTCGCATTGGGTACATTTACCCCAACTTCGATAACGGTTGTACTTACCAGCACCTTGATTTCCCCATTGGAGAAGCCTTCCATAATGGCGTCCTTCTCTGCACCCTTGAGCCTACCGTGAAGCAAGGCGCAGGGAATATTTTTCAAATGACTTTGCATCAGCTCGTCATACACATTTTCAGCACTACGTGCGTTAAGCACCTCGCTACTTTCGATTAAGGGGCACACTATGTAAGCCTGCCTACCAGCCTCAACCTGACGCACCACTCCTGCGTAAACCTCATTGCGCTTTTCTTCCGTATAGCACAAGGTCTGCACAGGCTTGCGTCCCGGAGGTCTTCCCTTCATTAAAGAAACATCTAAATCTCCGTACACAGTAAGCGCCAAAGTACGAGGAATGGGTGTCGCCGTCATAATCAAAACATCAGGAGCGTAGTCCGATTTATTGGCAAGCTTAGCACGCTGCTCCACACCAAAGCGGTGCTGTTCATCAGTAACCACAAGGGAAAGCTTGGCAAAGCGCACGTCCTCTTGCAAAAGCGCATGGGTTCCGACAAGAACATCTATCATGCCTAGCTCTAATTCTTCCAATAAATTACGACGCTCTTTAGCACGCATACCACCTGTCAAAAGAGCAACACGCACTCCAAAAGGAGCCAAGTATTCTGACAAAGTTTCGTAATGCTGCACCGCCAAAATTTCCGTAGGCGCCATGATGCAGCTTTGGTAGCCGTTTTCCGCAGCTTTAGCCAAAGCCAGCGCGCTGATAACAGTTTTACCGCTACCAACATCACCCTGCAAAATGCGATGCATGGGCTTCACGTCCTGCATATCTAATGAGATGTCAAGCCACGCCTGCTTTTGGGCAGGTGTCAGTTCAAAGGGCAAAGCCTTGATAATTTCACGAAGCTTTTCACCGTCAACACCATGCTTCAAGCCTTGACGTGCCTCTTGATTTTTACTACGGTAGTACAGCAAACCACATTGCAGTAAAAATAACTCTTCAAATATAAAGCGCTTACGTGCTTCTGCAAGCGCCTGCCAATTTTTAGGGAAGTGAATGTTCTTGAGCGCACTTACCCTGTCAGGCAAATTACATTTTTTAATAATACTTGCTGGCAAGCTTTCGGGAAGCTCCTGCTCCGCCTTGGCAAGAGCAGTCTTAATCCACGCCTGTAAATTTTTTTGAGTAAGATTGCCTGCTAAATGATAGTTAGGCAAAATGCCCAAGGCTTGTTCAAAATCTGCATCTATCACGGTGCAGGAAGGCTCCGATACCATCTTGACAGTACGCCCCGGTTTAACACGCCCTGTAATGAGCAAGGTAGTATCAGGCTTGTACTTTCTCGCCGTAAAGCGTTGCCCCATGAAAAAGTACACGTTGGCATAACCGGTTTCATCACGCACCGTCACTACGGTAAAGCGCGTATTTCCTCTGTAGCCATCTTTAACCCGTTGCACCACAGCTTTAAAAAGCTGCTTGCTTCCGTCGGTGGTAAGTTCTCTAATGGTTTTCAGCTTAGAAAAATCTGCATAGCTTTCCTGACGTGGGTAATGCTCCAGCAAATCGCCAACAGTATAAATATTTAAGGCAGCTAAATCTGCCGCTTTTTTATTGCCTATACCTCTTATTGAGGTGACTGGTTCTTTCCACCACATAATTTTGTTACCAACCCTTAAAATTAACTTGCTTTTCCTAATTGTTTGTGGTATGATACTTTTGTTAAATTTGATGCAATGAACCTTTTAATAAATTCAAGGAGGTGGGAAATCATGGCATCTATCTGCGAAGTTTGCGGTAAAGGCACAATGTCTGGCAACAATGTCAGCCACTCCAACAGACACACCAAACGCGCTTGGAAACCGAACATCCAACAAGTAAGAGCAGTTGTAGACGGCGAAACCAAACGTGTAAACGTTTGCACCCGTTGCTTGCGTTCCGGTAAAGTTAACCGCGCTATCTAATCCATCGGATTTAAAAAGAAGCCAAATACCTTTCGGTATTTGGTTTCTTTTTTATTTTACCTTATAACATTTTAGAACCACATTCAGGACAGAATTTTGCAGAGACACTAACTTTTTCACCGCATTGACGGCAAATAACATAGTTTCTCATTTCACGAAGTTTTCTTTCAAAAATGCTGTAGAAAAGTTCTACCTCTTCAGTTTCTTTTTTCCAGGAATAAATTTGTAATCTTGCTTTGGTAGCGTCCATGATTACGTGTACGGTATCTTCATCAATTTCTTTTACCGCAACTTGCATGAACTTATCTTTACCGTGGAACTTGATAATGTTAAGTTCTTCATCAACATCATCAATGGTGTCGCCAGTTTCTTGAACACTCAACTTAACAATTTTCCAGCACAAATCTCTATCAACATCATAGATACGGTCATCAAAGCAACCGCCAGCACCTTCTATTCTCATAAACAGAACCTCCATAAAATTACTGCTACAATTATACCATAAAAACTTTCCCTAAGCATTAAAGCACAAGAGAAAAGTGTGTAAAAAATTTTATCTTTGTAGCGCGCAGAAGAACTGATATAATATTGCATGTATTTTTAAAGCGATATAACAAATTATAAACTTGCCTCATATCTACTCAACCATTTTAAACAAATTAACTACGTTTCAC
>CALCUU010000178.1 GCA_937906915.1 uncultured Phascolarctobacterium sp.
GTAGAGGCATGGCAGAAATCCGTAGGCAATTCATTCATAATAAACTCTTTTTGCATTGTTATCACCATTTGAAAAAAGGACTTACCCTTACGGATAAGTCCTTATGATTTCGGTAATTATTTACGGATACCGAGTTTAGCAATGATTGCGCGATAACGTTCGATATCTTTTTTCATCAGGTAGTTCAACAAACCACGACGTTTACCTACCATTTTCAGCAGGCCGCGACGGGAATGATGGTCTTTTTTGTGTTCTTTCAAGTGTTCGGTCAAGTATTTGATACGGCCGGTCAATACAGCGATTTGTACTTCCGGAGAACCAGTGTCGCCTTCGTGGCGAGCGTTGTCAACGATAATAGATTGTTTTGCTTCGCTAGTCAACATTGTTAGTTGCCTCCTAAAATTTTAAAATTCCCAAAGCATAGACGCCGTCGGAGTTGCGTACATCCAAGCCTCGGTTCACATACTCTGTAAGTATATCACATCAATTAGTGTTCAAGCAAGAGTTTTTGTTAAAAAATTTACATAACTTCACTCAAAAAGAAGCTTCTTTTTTCAAACAGTTTAGCACTGTTTCTTTGTCTTTTTTAATTTGCCCCACAAGCTCATCAACGCCGCTAAATTTTACTTCGCCACGGATGCGCTCATAAAAGGCAACGGTGATTTCCTTATCGTAAAGGTCACCGTCAAAATCAAAAATATTTACCTCCAGGCGTGCTTCTTCCAGCTCACCGAAGGTAGGGTTCTTACCAATATTGCCCATGCCCTTGTAGCATTTACCGTTAAAGTAAACCTTAACTGCGTAAACACCAGTGGAGGGCACAGCAATCTTAGCAGCTTCCAACGCCAAGTTTGCTGTCGGAAAGCCTATTTTATTTCCGCGTTGAGCACCGCGCACCACAGTTCCGCTTAAAGAATATGCTCGTCCCAGCATATAACGAGCCTTAGCCACTTCGCCTGCTGCAATCAAATGGCGGATTGCAGTGCTGCTGATAACGGTCTCGTCATCACTGACTAAGGGTCTCACAATAAGCTTGCAGTTGTTTTCCTGCGCAAAAGCTGTAAGTGTTTGGATATTACCAGCCCCACCCTTGCCAAAGCTAAAGTTTTCGCCAACAACCAGGCAACTGAATTTCAGTACGCCAAGCTTTTGTAAAAACTCCTGCGGAGACAAGTTAGCCAAAGCCTCGTTAAAGGGAATGTCCAGTAGTAAATCTACACCCATGGCTTCAAAGCAGGCGTGCTTTTGCTCCTGAGTAAGCAGGGCAACGGGCACAAGCTCCGGCTTGATTAAAGACAAGGGGTGATTGCTAAAGGTAAACACTGCCAGCCTCTCACCATGCTGTTGTGCATATTCCTTAGCGCTACCGATAACATCCTTATGACCTAAATGGAGACCATCAAAGGTTCCCAAAGCTATGGCACAGGGGTCTGTAAAAGTATGAAGTTGTTCTAAAGAACGAATAATCTTCATATTTATCCTTTCAACACGAAATCAAAAATCCTTAGAGGGTTTCTCTAAAGACTTTCTTGCAAAAATTTTTGTAGCTTGAATACGCTCCTCTTTGCATACGCCAATTCCTAAAAAT
>CALCUU010000179.1 GCA_937906915.1 uncultured Phascolarctobacterium sp.
TGAACTTCCCGTAATTATTGGCGGTATTGAAGCTAGCTTGCGTCGCTTCGTACATTTTGATTACTGGGAAAATAAATTGTTGCCTTCCATTTTGGAAAGCAGTGGAGCAGATTTACTTGTCTATGGTATGGGCGAGAAGCAAGTAGTTGAAATTGCAGACTATTTAGCTGGTGGTGCATCTCTCGAAGATATGCATTATATTCGTGGCACTGCATACTGCTCTAAGAATTTGCCAGAGCTTGCTAAAGATGAATATGTAGAATTACCTTCCTTTGCTGAAATCAAAAATGACAAGACGCTTTTTGCTAAAGCTTATAAATTACAAAGCAAAGAACAAGATCCTTTCTATGGTAAAACTGTAGTCCAAAAGGGTTTGAAAAAATATATCATTCAAAATCCGACAACCTTCCCCTTAGAACAAGAGGAAATGGATGCCATTTACGATTTAGATTATATGCGTGATTGCCATCCTTCCTATAAAGCTTACGGTGGCATTGCTGCCTTGGAAGAAGTGCAGTTCAGTATCGTAAGCTGTCGTGGCTGCTTCGGTAGCTGTTCCTTCTGTGCAATTCACGCACACCAAGGACGTATTATCCAAGCTCGTAGCCACGAATCCATTTTACGTGAAGCCAAGATTATTTCTCAGCTTCCCGGATTTAAAGGCTATATTCACGACGTTGGCGGTCCTACTGCTAACTTCCGTCATCCTTCCTGTGCAAAACAATTGAAGGTAGGCGTGTGCAAGGATAGGCAGTGCCTGTTCCCAAGTCCTTGTCCCAATATTAACGCTGACCATAGCGATTACATTGCCTTGCTTAGAAAAGTTCGTGCCATTCCGGGCATAAAAAAAGTCTTTATCCGCAGTGGTATTCGTTTTGACTACCTCTTAGCAGATAAAAACTTGAACTTCTTAGATGAGCTGTGTCGTTTCCACGTTAGTGGTCAATTAAAAATTGCCCCTGAACACGTTGCTCCGCCCGTTTTGGATAAGATGGGTAAGCCCGGCAAAGAAGTTTATATGCGTTTTATGCGCTTATTCGATAAAAAGAACAAGGAGATTGGTTTGCCCCAATACCTTGTACCGTATTTCATCTCTAGTCATCCCGGTTGCACTTTAAATAACGCAGTTGAGCTGGCAGAGTTCTTACGTGACATTAAACATCATCCGCAACAAGTGCAGGATTTCATTCCTACTCCCGGTAGTGCGTCCACTGCAATGTACTATTCCGGCATTGACCCTGAAACCGGCAAGAGTGTTTTTGTGGC
The DNA here is from genome assembly GCA_937906915.1 of uncultured Phascolarctobacterium sp. Lineage (GTDB taxonomy): Bacteria > Bacillota > Negativicutes > Acidaminococcales > Acidaminococcaceae > JAHHUH01. Next base: position 1,267 of record CALCUU010000179.1, read on the forward strand.
ACGTAATCCCCATGACAAAGCAATGCAACGTGCTTTAATGCAGTATCGTAATCCTAAAAATCGTCAATTAGTTTTAGAAGCATTGCAAAAAGCTAACCGTATGGATTTAGTTGGCAGTGGTCCTAAATGTTTAATTATGGTTGACGACAAAAATAATAAACGTGGCTTTACTAAACGTAACACCAATAAAAATGATAAAAAGCCCGTAACTAAAAATACTACCCGTAAACGTAAATAGGTGAGAAAAATGCTTCGTAAATTATTTGCCATGCTCCTAGTTGTAACCGGAATGTTCGTTACAGCTTGTAGCCAAGAGCCTGAAGTAAAAGAAAATAAAAATATTGTCCTTTATTCTCAGCTTGAGCAAGAATTTACCGAAGCCCTGTTGACTTCTTACGCTGAAGATAATAAGGATATAAAAATCTCTGTTGTTTATGAAATGAAACCAGATGCTACTCCGCCTGATTTAATTTTGGCAGAGCGCTCCGTGCTTCAAGATTTGCAGAAGAAGGATTCCTTACAGCCCTACAAGATTAAAATGGCAGAAGAACTTCCAAGCAAATTCAAGGATACGGAAGCTCATTGGTACGGAGTTTTTTATGATCCTGCTGTTATTTTAATAAATCAGCAATATGCTCGCACTGTTGGCCAAGAAAAATTACGTGGCTGGTTTGATTTAGAAAATCTTAGGGGCGCACGTATCGTTGCTGAAAGCGTATCTAACAGTAAAAGCTCAACTAATTTTTTATGTGCCTTAGCTTCTAATTTAGGAGAAAACGTTGCCTTAAATTACCTTTGGAATATTAACCAAAACATAGTTCAATATGCAAAGTTTCCTTTTACACCGGTGCGTATGACCGCTGTTGGTGACGCTGACATTTCCATTACAAGACAAAGCTATGTGGCTAAATACTTGGAAAACAACTTTCCTGCTTATGTAATTACTCCTCACGAAGGTACTCCCATCAATTTGTACGGAGCTGCCATATATAAAGGAAGTAAAAATGCTCGTAATGCAGTCAACTTTATTGAATGGTTAATAGCAGACCCAAATGCTAAGATGGTTTCTCAAAGTATTGATACCGGTTTTACGTTTATCTTGTCTCAAGAAAATAAAGATACTCCCATTGATGTAGACCTTTTATGGTTGAATACAGAATATGTACAGAAAGCTCAACAAGAAGCATTGATTTCTCATTGGCTTGAAAAAGTTAGATTTAGTGATAAAAACTAGGAGGGTAATAATGAAATTAGGTTTAGTGAGCCTCGGTTGTCCTAAAAACTTAGTTGATTCTGAGGTTATGCTTGGTTTAATTCGTGAAAAAGCATTTGAAATTACCAATGATCCTTCTGAAGCAGATATCATCATCGTAAACACCTGTGGTTTTATTGAGAGTGCTAAAGAAGAATCCATCAATACAATTTTACAAATGGCAGAATATAAAAACGAAGGCTCCTGCAAATATTTGCTGATGACCGGTTGCTTAGGTCAACGCTATGCTGACGAGCTCTTTGAAAATATTCCGGAAGTAGACGCTATTGTTGGTAAAAATAGCTTTACTGATATTGGTTATGTGCTTGACGAAGTTATGAAAGGCAGACGCTTTGTTTATTTAGACAACGCAGGCTACGTTCCCAATCAACCGCGCATGCTTACCACTCCCAATTATATGGCTTATCTAAAAATCGCAGAAGGCTGTGATAATTGTTGCTCCTACTGCGCTATTCCGCAAATTTGCGGTCCTTATACCAGCCGTCCTTACGAAGACGTAATGGCAGAAGCTAAGGAATTAGTAGCAAGTGGTGTAAAAGAGCTTATCGTCGTTGCACAAGACACTACCCGTTACGGCGAAGACCTTTATGATAAGCTAATGCTTCCCCAATTACTGAAAGACTTGAACGAATTGGATGGGGTAGAGTGGATTAGGGTAATGTACCTTTATCCCAACAATTTTAATGACGAGCTTATTGAAGCCTTTGCAACCTTAGACAAGGTTTGCAAATACATCGACATTCCTTTGCAACATGCAAGTGATAGCCTGCTTAACAGCATGAACCGCTTTGATACTAAAGAACAAGTAGAAGCTTTACTAATCAAGCTTCGTACAAGAATCCCTGAAATTGTAATCAGAACTACTTTCATCGTCGGCTTCCCTGGTGAAACCGATGAGGACTTTGAAATCTTAAAGGATTTTGTTAGCGCACAACGTTTTGAAAATGCTGGCGTATTCCAATATTCCCAAGAGGATGGTACCGATGCAGGCGCAATGCCCAACCAAATCCCCGAAGAAATTAAAGAAAACCGTTACCACGAATTGATGGCGCTCCAAGCAGAAATTTCTGAAGAACTGCATCAAGAAATGGAAGACAAGGAGCTTACCGTTGTAATCGAAGGCTTTGACGAAGAAAATCCGGAGCTGGCTGCTGCCCGTTCCTATCGTGAAGCTCCTGAAATTGACGGTAACATTTTCGTAGAAAATGCAGGTGACCTTGAAATTGGCGACTTTGTCAAAGTGCGCATCTTACAAGGCTTCACATATGAAATGGTAGCTGAAAGGGTATAAGTACCAAGGAGACAGACTATGATTGTTGAAGTTATCAACACCGGAACAGAACTTCTTTTAGGTGAAATACTTAATACAAACTTCCAATATTTGTCAAAGCATCTTAATAATAGAGGCTTTGACGTGCTTTACCAGACAACCGTTGGCGATAATGAAAAGCGTATGGAGCAGGTTATCCATAATGCCATGGAGCGTGCTGATATTATCATAACTACCGGTGGCTTGGGACCAACACGTGGCGATATTACTAAAGACGTAATTATGAAAGCGTGTAATGTGGAAGGTTATTTGGATGAAGAAGTGTTGAATAAAATAAACGCCTTCTTCGCTAAAAGAAAAACCTGCAAAGCATCTAACAATGATAAGCAGGCGATTGTTCCCGTTGGTGCAACGGTCTTACATAATGAAGTTGGTACTGCTCCTGGCATTTGGCTTGAGCATAATGATAAAATATTTATTATGTTACCATGACACAATACGATGAAACATTTGCATATCCTGTTGCATTCCCACCACAAAAAATGACAAACATTTTAGGTCAAGTTTTGGATAACAACGGTATCAAACAA
>CALCUU010000180.1 GCA_937906915.1 uncultured Phascolarctobacterium sp.
TAATGGTAACGGCAATCAAGGGAGCGGACATCTTACGTCCGGCAAGCACGAAGTTTTCATTACTGCCCTCACTGCGTTTTTTCGCATACCAGCTAATACCAAACAAGGCTACCATGTACAAGATTAGAATGACCAATGAAATATTCACAAAAACCCCTCCTAAATCATTAAATCAATTCAAAGCACAATATTAAATCAAGCTACGCATTTCTTCTGCAGTAAGGGTAAAGTATTTTTTCTCTGTATATAATGCGCCCCTACCACGGCATTCCACCAAAAGCGCCACGTCCACGTCGGGAACATTTGCCAGCGCTTCGGCAATGGTCTTGCCATTTTTCGCATAAGCTTCAAAACGCAGCACCATAGTCTTGCCTGTACCCGCAGGTGCCAGCACAGCTTCAAAGTAATCGTCGTCACGCAGTACGCCTTTTAAATTAACCTTGCCACGCAAAAGCACATCGTCGTATTGCTCTTGGGGTAAGTAAATGCGCATATAAGCGTCAATCAAGGTTGCTTCCTGCTTGCCAACGTTTTTATAATCAAGCTCTACTTCAAAATCTAAACGCTGGTCAGTTTCGCTAACCTTCACTGCAGCAGTACGCTTTTTCATATCGAAGAACATCTTGGCATCGCCTTGCAGGCAAATATAAGCAGCAACCACCGCCACACCAAGCACCACTAAGGCGAGAATGATTTGAATTGCACAAATAAGCATCTTTCTTCCTCCTTACGCCTTGTAGTAATCTTTGATAATGCAGATGGGAGTTTTTTCACTGCCATTGCCAAAGGGATTATCAATCAAAATTTCTGCAACCTTGTCAGCGTCCACGCCTTTAGAAACACCAAGAACTGCGCTACGCTTCAAGTCGTTTACGTCTGCAACTGCCGCACCGTAACTTCCGGTTGCTTTGGTAATTTCTTCTGCAACCTTGGTAGGATTGCTGGGACCATACACAATATGCTTATCATAAGGAGGCATGGTACCGGTAACATCGTCAATCAAACGACCTTGCTCGCCAGCCAAGCGATAGAACACACCGCTAACGCCTACGCATTTTGCAGCAAAGCCTACGATTACCGCCCACAGTACGCGAGCACCGCCTTCGGCGTCAATCAAAGCTTGCATGCTGTACCAGCTGCTGATGCTACCCTTGGACGGGAACAAACGGCACAAAACCTTTGCCAAAAGGCTGGGCTTAAATTCTTCACAGCGTTTCGCTCTGCCTTGGATAATGGCAACAACGCTTTCTGCGATACAAACAACATCATTAGGACCAATCTTATCCTTGCCGTATTCCAAGATTGCCTCGCACACATCATCGTGATGGGTCAAAATTCTTGTCGGCACAGGCACGATAGTATATTTCTCCATACCTTACTCCTTAGTATTATCTACTTCAGTAATTTGCTTCATACGTTCCAGCCACGCAACGTCAATGCGGGTAGGCTTGCCGTCTTTATCGGTAAACACGTTGCGCACCTTACCTTCCGCAGCCACAGCACCGTCACGCAGGCGGATAACCTTTTGCTCAAATTCCAGCTTAATTCTGGTGATGGCAGTACAAGTGGTTTGCACTTCGTACTCATCGTCATACTTACAGCTATTTTTATATTTTACGTCCACCTCTGCAATGGGGAACAAAATTCCTGCGTCCATCAAATCGTTAAGGCTAAGGCCTGCCGCACGTAAAAGTGCTGCCCTGCCCATCTCGAACCAATGCAAATATTTGGAATGATGCACTACGCCCATGGTATCAGTTTCCACAAAGCGCACTCTATCACGAATACAAATCATAATTAACTTACCTCTATTCTAAAAACTAACAACTAATTATATCACTCAAGCTACTTTTTTTACAGTGCTTACTCTAAATCACCCATATTTTTCTCTTCCAGCTGTTCTTCCACCTTTTCAGAAAGCAGGGTATAAATTACGGAGCACAAGGGCACGCTCATTACCATACCGATAATTCCGGCAACGCTACCGCCAATGGTAACTGCCACCAGCACCCACAGCTCGCTCAAGCCAACTGCCTTGCCTACAATCTTAGGGTACAGGATATCTCCCTCAATACGTTGTAATATAATGAAGAAAACTAAAAAGACCCAAATCTTTTCGGGAGCAGCAACCAAGATTAAGAAGCAACCCACCGCCGCACTGATGATGGTACCCAAAATGGGAATCAGTCCCAAAACGGCAACCAGTACGGAAATTACCAGAGCATAAGGCAAACCGATGATGAACATGCCTGCAAAGCACATACAGCCTAAAATCAAGGCTTCTGCAAATTGACCAGCAACATAGCCGTGGAAAACTCTTTGGCTAATCTTGCCTGCTTTTACTAAATAATCAGCACGTTCCTTGGTAGTAAAAGCGTAAATGGTACGCTTCAAGCTACGGGCAAGCACGTCCTTTTCCAAAAGCAGGTACACCGCCGCCACAATGCCAATGGCAAAATTAGTAACCACGTCCACCACAGTAGTAGTAGCAATCCAAGTACGGGACAGGAGCAAACTCTTATTATCCTGAATAAATTTGAAGATTGTTTCGTAAGCATTGTTCCACTGCTTTTGCAGGTAGAGGAAATCATCTTCAAACATATTAAACTGGGTAGCCTTTTCCTGCAGGTAAACGTTCATCTTCTCCACAGCAGGAGGGATTAGTTTAATAAGGGTCTTAACGCTGCTATTCAGCTCCGGCAAAACGAGGAGCACCGTAAAAGCTAAGAAAGCAGCGATTAAGGCAATGCTCAAAATTAGGCAGGCAACACGCTTCACTTTTTCCAGCTTGTCCAGCGGTCCCTTGCTAAAGAACTTATCCCACACAACCTCCAGCTTGGTCATCAGCACGTTGACGATAAAGGCGATAAAGCCACCAATCAAGAAAGGCAGGATGATTTTATAAAATTTATCCAGCAGTTCCAGGCTCACGCTATAATTCCACAGCGCCCAGCACAGCACTACGGTAAAGGCGATAAGCCCGTAAGTATTTTTATTTTTCATAAGGAGTACCTCCTCAAAAATATCTTCTTTTATTTTAACATAATAGTTATGGCAATACAAAGAACTATGCTATAATAGAAGCGTTACTAATGCGCCTGTAGCTCAGTGGATAGAGCAGTGGCCTCCGGAGCCATGTGCGGAGGTTCGATTCCTCTCAGGCGTACCACCAAAAATTAACAGTCCTCAAAATCTGAGGACTGTTTTTTATTTGCTACTATTAAAATGTCATCTCTACCCCTGCACGCCACAGTCTGCCGTAGGCGTTGATGTTAGCGTTCTCTTTGTCAAAGAGGTTGTCAATGGCGATAAAGGCACGGTAGCCCTTGCCCCAATTTTTATTGACCGCTACGTTAAAGGTGTTAATGCTATAATTTCCTTCATTATATTTGTAGTCACTGTACCACCTGTTATAAAGGGCAATGCTCCAGGGGTTCACTGCTTCCTCACTCCACAACAGCTTTGCCGTATAGGTATTGCGTGCACTGTAGTTAAGGCGCTCCTTTGTTACTTCGTTCTTAGC
>CALCUU010000181.1 GCA_937906915.1 uncultured Phascolarctobacterium sp.
CGCAGGTCACGTCTGCCAGCAAGCTCATCTTTAAGCACGTTCTTAGGAATTTTCTTGGAAGCTTCGATAACTTCCGCAGGAAACTCCAAGGGCAAATCGTGTTGCTTGATAATGGATAAAATCTCTAAGCCAACATCACCAATCTTGCCAAGAATTTCTACAACCTTACCTTCTGCCTTACGATGTTCTTGAGGCCATTCGGTAATTTCTACAACAACCTTTTGATTATTTTTCGCACCGTTAAAATCACGACGCATAATATAAATATCGCTGGCAATCTTCTTATCGTCAGGTACTACAAAGGCGTAGTCCCTGCTTTGAAAGAAGGTACCTACAATTTTATTGTGAGCACGGGTAATGATGCGGATGATTTCGCCCTCAGGCTTCTTACCATTCACGTCATAATTTACGCGCGCCATAACTCTATCGTTATTCATCGCCCCGTTAAGCGCGCGAGGAGAGATGAACACGTCCGGTCTATCGCCCTTGTTATCAGGAATTACAAAGCCGAAGCCTTTGCTAGTCAGCTGTAGGCGACCGGTAACAAGACCCATTTTTTCCGGCAACCCGTAGGTTCCAAAACGAGTCTTTACAATATGCCCCTCTTTTTCCAAAGCAAGGAGCTCGTTCCAAAATTTGGTAGCACTAAATTCTCCGGCAAGAGCTTCCAATAAATCTTCCGCACTTATGGGAGCACAGCAGTTGCTACGCAAATGCTCTAAAATTATTTCCTTAATATCTTTTCTTTGCATAATCTATTCCTCAAAAAATTTGCTTATTTCCTTAAACACTTCTTCTCTTTCTACATCTAAGGTCAAAATATGACCACTCTTTTCAAACCAAACTAATTTCTTTTTCTCACTACTAATATTGTCGTAAATATATTGAGCACTGCGAGGTTCAACGGTGTGCTCAATTTTGGATTGCAGTACGATACAGGGAGCTGTTATTTTTTTCAGAAGCTGTTTTTTACAGATGTCAACTAATTTGAATAAGCTGCCTAACGGTTTTGTAGGCATAATATCATAAGCCAAATTATATTTTTCTGCTACACGATAATTACGTTTTCTTTTTTTAAGAACGGGGATAAAAAATCTTAGGAAGGGTATGAAGGGAACCCTTTTGTCAAAAACAAACATCGGAGTCGATAAAATGGCAGCTTTTTTGACAGGAAGCTCTGCTGCAACCTTGATGGCAAGCAAGCCGCCCATGGAAAGGCCTGCTACCAAAACTTCATCACAACATTTTGCCAAACGCTCAAAGCCCTCTTGAGCAACAGCATACCAATCCTGCCACTTGGTTTCGTTTAATTTTTCGGGAGTTGTTCCGTGCCCTGGCAAGCGCACGCCAAGCACAGTATATCCCTCTTGATGCAGATGGTCTCCCAGCAGACGCATTTCTGCCGGAGTACCGGTATAACCGTGAATCACTAACACACCTTTTTTATTTGTACCTTTTAGCAAAAATTCTTCTGCTCCTTGGATAATCTTCACGGTAAACCCTCCACATACTTTTCTAAATATATTATACCATATTCAAACTTTGCTTGTCGTAACTTCACTAAGAGTTCAATACTTAATCATTATACTAAAAAAGCCCACACTATAAAAGTGTGGGCTAAAAGGTCTTTAATTATTTGAACATACCGAGGAGGATACCGCCATTTGCAGCCAATACCGGAGCAAATACCAGAGCTACGATGGTCATCAATTTAATCAAGATGTTCATTGCAGGACCGGAAGTATCTTTGAACGGGTCACCTACGGTGTCGCCGGTTACAGCAGCTTTGTGAGCTTCGCTACCTTTGCCGCCGTGTACGCCGGATTCGATGTATTTTTTAGCGTTGTCCCAAGCACCGCCAGCGTTTGCCATGAGGATAGCAACCAATACGCCAGCAGCCAGAGCGCCACCAATCATACCGCCCAATGCTTCGGTACCGAAGAGGAAGCCGATGAGCAAGGGAGCAACGATTGCCAGGATACCAGGCATCATCATTTCGTGGAGAGCAGCTGCGGTGGAGATGTCAACGCAGGTACGATAGTCAGCTTTAGCTTTGCCTTCCAGCAAGCCGGGGATTTCGCGGAATTGACGACGAACTTCTTCGATCATTTCGTAAGCAGCTTTACCAACGGATTCCATGGTCATAGCGCCGAATACGAACGGAAGGGTTGCACCGATGAAGAGGCCAACCAAGGTTACGGGGTTCAACAGGTCGATGGTTTTCAGACCAACTACTTGAGCATAAGCAGAGAACAGAGCCAATGCAGTCAAAGCAGCGGAACCGATTGCAAAACCTTTACCGATAGCAGCAGTGGTGTTACCAACGGAGTCAAGTTTGTCAGTGATTTCACGAACTTCGTGAGGAAGTTCGGACATTTCAGCAATACCGCCAGCGTTGTCAGCGATAGGACCATAAGCGTCAACTGCTACGGTCAAGCCAGTGGTGGACAGCATACCAACTGCTGCCAAAGCGATACCGAACAAGCCCATTTGGGTATTGGTAGCGCCACCCATGGTGAAGAAGGAAAGGATTACGCCTACGCAGATGAATACCATCGGCAGGAAGCAGGAGTACATACCTACAGCCAAACCGGAGATGATGGTGGTTGCAGGACCAGTTTCAGATTGTTGAGCAATCTTTTTAACAGAACCGTAATCAGCGGAGGTGTAAACTTCGGTGATTTTACCGATAGCCAAACCGCAGATCAAACCGGAAGCAATTGCGATGAATGCGCTCATATTGCCGAAGAGAGAAGTGGACAACCACCAAGCAGCAGCAATTACGAGGATACCGCCAACATAAGTACCGTTGTTCAGAGCAGCTTGCGGATCATTGGATTTGCTGTTACGAGCAAATACTACACCAATGATGGAAGCGATGATACCAGCCAGAGCCAGCATGAATACGAATTCAACGCCTTCGCCATTGGGATATGCAATAGCACCGAGGGTAATAGCGGAGATGATAGCACCAACATAGGATTCGAACAAGTCAGCGCCCATACCAGCAACGTCGCCTACGTTATCGCCTACGTTGTCAGCGATGGTAGCCGGGTTACGCGGATCGTCTTCAGGGATACCAGCTTCTACTTTACCTACAAGGTCAGCGCCTACGTCAGCAGCTTTAGTATAGATACCGCCGCCAACACGAGCGAACAATGCGATGGAAGAAGCACCCAGACCGAAACCGGTTACGATGTCAACATTGCCAAAGAGCATATAAGCTACAGCAACACCGGTGATGCCCAGGCCAACTACGCCCAAGCCCATAACAGCGCCGCCGGAGAAAGCGATTTTCAAAGCTTCGGGCATGCCATGACGAGCAGCTTCAGCAGTACGAACGTTAGCTTTGGTAGCAACGCTCATGCCAATGTAGCCAGCGCAGATGGAGAAGATAGCGCCTGCAACGAAGCAAACAGCAGTCAACGGGGAGAGGAATGCAGCGATTACGCCTGCAACGATAGCAACGAAGATTGCCAAGTATTTGTACTCACGGTACAAGAATGCCATAGCGCCTTCATGGATATAGCCTGCAATTTCTTGCATACGAGCATTACCAGCGCTAGCTTTGCTGATGCTGCCACTGAGCATTAAAGCGAAAGCCAATGCTGCAACACCAACAACGATGGAAGTTAATAAATAGTTCATTTATTACTTACCCCTTTCTTCAAATTAAAAATTTTAAAATTTAAGAGTGCGGACACACTCTTTTTAACAGGGAAACCTATGCATTTAACTTAGCCAAGGCCATAGTTATAATAGCGAATGCAGAGCCCAACACAATGGTGGCTTTAGCCATGACAGAATCCAGGTCATTGCCTTTGCCAAAGAAACCACCGTCACTGCCACCGAAGGTACCGCCTACACCGCCGCCTTTACCGGACTGCAGCATTACTGCACCAATGAGAGCTATGCAAACGATAAAGTCAAGAACCATCAAGACAGTTTCAAGCACTTCTCTTTCCTCCTTTTTTCACTTAATGCCGTTATATTTTACCATACTTTATATTAGCTTACAACGTAAATCTGCAAAATATTTTACAATTTTTGCATAAAATTTTCCCCAAGAGCTGTAAAGTAAAAATCCTTGCCCCATTTGCGAAAAAATCCGCTGAAAAACTAGAGGACAAAGGCAAAATTGCCCTTGTCCTCGTCATTTTAAGACCCTTATTTAATATTGTAGAAAACCTTTTTGCCGTTGTACTTAGCTGCTTTGCCAAGGTCTTCTTCGATGCGAAGAAGTTGGTTGTATTTCGCAACGCGGTCGGTACGAGCAGGTGCACCGGTTTTAATTTGACCAGCGTTAACTGCAACTGCGATGTCAGCCAAAGTGGTGTCTTCAGTTTCACCACTGCGGTGAGAAATAATGCAGGTGTAACCAGCACGTTTAGCAGTTTCAATTGCGTTAAAGGTTTCAGTCAAGGTACCGATTTGGTTTACTTTAATGAGGATAGCATTTGCTACGCCTTTGTTAATGCCTTGAACAAGACGTTCTTCGTTGGTAACGAAAAGGTCGTCGCCAACCAGTTGAACTTTTTTACCAATTTTCTTGGTCAAAAGTTTCCAGCCAGCCCAGTCGTCTTCTGCCAAACCGTCTTCAATGGAGATGATGGGATATTTTTCGCAGAGCTCTGCCAAATAATCAACCATTTCTTCAGAGGTTTTAACAAGGCCTTCACCTTCAAGGTGATACTTGCCATCTTTATACATTTCGCTGCTTGCAACGTCCAATGCGATAACGATGTCTTCTTCCGGTTTGTAGCCTGCTTTTACAACAGCTTCCAAAATAACTTCGATAGCTTCTGCGTTATTGCTCAGGTTAGGAGCAAAGCCGCCTTCATCACCCAATGCAGTGCTCAAGCCTTTTTCTTTCAGGAGAGCTTTCAGGTTGTGGTAAATTTCAGCGTTCATGCGCAGTGCTTCGCTAAAGGATTTTGCACCAACGGGCATAATCATAAATTCTTGAATATCAACGTTGTTATCTGCGTGTTCGCCACCGTTCAAGATGTTCATCATAGGAACGGGAAGTTCTTTCGCAGCAACGCCACCCAAGTACAGATACAAGGGCAAGCCTACGGAAGAAGCCGCTGCTCTTGCAACTGCCATGGATACGCCAAGGATTGCGTTAGCACCAAGTCTGCCTTTATTGGGAGTGCCGTCCAAGCGAACCAGCATTTCGTCGATTTCAGTTTGGCGGGTAGCTTCCAAGCCAATCAAAGCTTCAGCAATGATGTCGTTTACATTATCAACAGCTTTGGTTACGCCTTTGCCCAAGTAACGGGATTTATCGCCATCGCGCAGTTCAACTGCTTCGTGTACGCCGGTAGAAGCGCCGGAAGGAACAGCAGCACGACCAACAGCGCCGTCTTCCAAAATAACTTCAACTTCTACGGTCGGATTGCCGCGAGAGTCTAAAATCTCACGAGCATATACTTCGGTAATCATTGCCATAACAAAATCCACCTCGAATTATTATTTTTCTATCAAGCTGCTACCAGTCATAACAGCAGGTTTTTCAATCTTCAAAAGCTCCAGCATGGTAGGTGCAATGTCTGCCAAAATACCATTGTGGAGTTTATGTTCTTCTTTGCTTACAAGAATAAAGGGTACAACGTTGGTAGTGTGCGCTGTGTGGGGAACGCCGTCAGCCTCTGCCATTTTTTCCAAGTTACCATGGTCTGCAGTAATGCAAACGCTACCGCCCAAAGCAAGCACTTTTTCTACAACCTTGCCTACGCATTCATCAACTGCTTCCATTGCTTTAATGGCTGCCGGAAGCACGCCTGTATGACCAACCATATCAGGGTTAGCGTAGTTCAAGATTACAACGTCAAATTTATCCTTGTCCAATTCTGCCAAAAGTGCGTCCGTAACTTCGTAAGCACTCATTTCCGGTTGCAAGTCATAAGTTGCAACCTTAGGAGAATTTATTAAAACTCTTTCTTCATTTAAGTTAGGTTCTTCTACCCCACCGTTAAAGAAGAAAGTAACGTGAGCATATTTTTCGGTTTCTGCAATACGCAGTTGGTGCATACCCTTTTTCGCAAGCACCTCACCTAAAGTATCATCATAGCTTTCGGGAGGATATGCAATGGGAGCATCAATGGTTGCATCATATTGGGTCATGCACACAAAGTTTACAGGAAGTGCACTAGCAGGACGTTCAAAATAGGGGAACTCTGCGTCGTTTAAAGCGCGAGTGATTTCACGAGCACGGTCAGGACGGAAGTTAAAGAAGATAATTCCGTCGCCACCGGTAATCTTAGCATCAATGCCTTCGATTACAAAGGGCTCTACAAATTCGTCCGTTACGCCTGCTTCGTAGGAAGCTTCCACACCTTGCACCGGGTCAGCAAAAACTTTGCCTTCACCCAGCACCAAAGTCTTGTAAGCTTTTTCCAATCTTTCCCAACGTTTGTCGCGGTCCATGGCATAGTAGCGACCAGTTACGGTAGCAAGCTTGCCAAAGTTCATTGCGTCCATAGCATCTTGCAATTGTTTGATAAAGCCAATTGCAGATTGAGGAGGAACGTCACGACCGTCAAGGAAAGCGTGCACAAAAACTTTTTCCAAACCACGAGCCTTCGCCATTTCCAAAAGTGCAATCAGATGATTGATATTGCTATGCACGCCACCGTCAGAAAGCAAGCCCATCAAATGTAAGGCTTTGCCTGCTTCCTTAGTTTTGTCCATACAAGTGCACAGAACTTCGTTAGTAAAGAAGTCACCGTCTTTGATTGCTTTGGTAATGCGGGTCAAGGATTGGTAAATAATGCGACCAGCACCAATATTTAGATGCCCAACTTCAGAATTGCCAATTTGTCCCTCAGGCAAACCAACCTCCATACCACTGGCATCTAAGGTAGTGTGAGGGTAATTAGCAAAATATCTATCAAGATTAGGAGTTTGCGCCAAGTAAGCAGCGTTCACTTCGCTAGCAGGCGCAACACCCCAACCATCAAGAATCATTAACATTACGGGTTTCTTAGACATCAATGATTGCCTCTCTTAAAAACTGCGAGCAATGGCAGCAAAGGTATCAGCCTTCAAGCTTGCGCCACCAACAAGTACACCGTCAATACCGCTAATGTTAAAGCTTGCAGCATTCTTTTCGTTTACACTGCCGCCGTACAGAATACGTACTTTGCGAGCAACATCTTCGTTAAAGATAGCAGCAATCTTCTCGCGGATAAGACGACAAACTACTTGAGCGTCTTCTGCAGTTGCAGCCTTGCCGCTACCGATTGCCCAAACGGGTTCGTAAGCTACTACCAAGCTTTCAGCTTGTTCTGCAGTAATAACGCGGAGTGCGTTACGCAATTGCATTGCAATTTTGCGAGCAGTTTTGCCAGCTTCGCGTTCTTCCAAGTTTTCACCAACGCAGAGCATAGGTTTCAAACCATTGCGGTACGCAGCAACCATTTTCTTAGCAACAACAGCTTCGTTGTCACCAAAGAGGGCACGGCGTTCGCTATGACCAACCAATACATATTCAGCGCAGATATCTGCAATCATTGCACCGGAAACTGCACCGGTGTAAGCACCAGCGTCTTCCCAATGCAAATCTTGAGCGCCGTAACCAACGTGCTTGCCGTCGATGGCATCAGCAACGCTTTCCAAAGCAGTCAAGGGCGGGAACACAACTACTTCATTCAAAGTACCGTTGGTTTCCATAACAATATCTTCAGCAAGCTCAACAGCTTCACTTACGGTTTTGTGCATTTTCCAGTTGCCTGCAATCATTTTACGACGTACGTCGTCAAGAGCAGCAACACCCGGTAATACTTTGCCTTCCAAATATTCTAAGGAAGCGCCACCACCGGTGGAAATGTGGCTAATCTTGTCAGCCAAGCCAAGTTTTTCAATAGCAGCAACAGAATCGCCACCACCAACAATGCTAACAGCACGGCTCTTAGCAACTGCTTTAGCTACAGCTTCGGTACCTTTGCAGAAAGCGTCCATTTCAAAAACGCCCATAGGACCGTTCCAAACAATCATCTTGGCATCTTTCAGAGCATTAGCATAAGCAACGCGAGTTTCTTCGCCAATGTCAAGAGCCATGCAGTCTTGGTTCAGCTCTGCAACTTTTTCAGTAGCGTGTTTAGCATCAGCAGCAAATGCTTCTGCCATAACCAAATCGGTAGGCAACAGCATATTTACGCCATTAGCTTCAGCTTTAGCCAGCAAAGATTTTGCCAGTTCAATTTTATCTTCTTCAACCAAGGATTTACCCATCTTGTAGCCTTGAGCTGCCAAGAAGGTGTTAGCCATACCGCCACCAATGAGGAGGGTATCAACTTTATCCAAAAGGTTTTCAATTACGCCGATTTTATCGGAAACTTTTGCACCACCGATGATTGCAGCAAAGGGATGCAAGGGTTCAGTAACAGCTTTGCCAACGAAAGCGATTTCTTTTTCCAGCAGGAAGCCAGCAGCAGCCGGAAGGAAATGAGTTACGCCTTCAACGGAAGCGTGAGCACGATGGGACACGCCAAAGCCGTCGTTAACATACAAATCTGCCAAAGAAGCAAGCTGTTCAGCAAATTCCATGTTATTTTTTTCTTCTTCTTTATGGAAGCGCAGGTTTTCCAAAAGCAGGAGTTGACCAGCCTTCAGATTTTTAGCAGCAGCTTTCGCTACGTCGCCTACGCAGTCAGAAGCAAAGGAGATTTTTTTGCCAAGAAGTTTACCTAAATGTTTAGCAACAGGTGCCAAGGAATATTTAGGATTTACTTCTCCTTTAGGACGACCAAGATGTGCCATGCAGATTACAGCAGCATCGTTGTCCAGCAAATATTTAATAGTATCTAAAGAAGCACGAATTCTAGTGTCATCAGAAATATTGCCTGCATCATCAAAGGGAACGTTAAAATCTACACGTACCAGTACCTTTTGACCAGCAACATCTAAATCTCGAATAGTCTTTTTATCCACGAAAACTTACCCCTATCTTACAGACCTTTTGCTGCAATGTAGCAAGCCAAATCTACAACGCGGTTGGAATAACCCCATTCATTGTCATACCAGCTAACAACTTTTGCCATACGAGGACCTACCATCATGGTGGAGAGACCGTCAACGATGGAGCTCAGCGGGCAACCATTGTAATCGCGGGAAACCAGCGGAAGTTCATTGTAGCCGAGGATACCTTTCAGTTTGCCTTCAGCAGCTTCTTTCAAAGCAGCATTGATTTCTTCAGCAGTGGTATCTTTTTGGAGGAGTACGGTCAAGTCGGTAATGGAAACGTTCGGAGTAGGAACGCGCATTGCGAAGCCGTTCAGTTTGCCTTTCAGTTCGGGCAATACGAGAGCAACAGCTTTAGCCGCACCGGTAGTAGTCGGGATAATGGAGCAAGCAGCTGCACGAGCACGACGCAAATCTTTGTGGGGAAGGTCAAGGATGCGTTGGTCATTGGTGTAGGAGTGAACGGTAGTCATCAAACCACTTTCGATACCAAATTTTTCCATCAAAACTTTGGTGAACGGAGCCAAGCAGTTGGTGGTGCAGGAAGCGTTGGAGATGATGTTGTGTTTAGCAGGATCATATTTATCTTCGTTTACACCCATAACGATGGTGATGTCTTCTTGTTTAGCAGGAGCGGAGATAATAACTTTTTTAGCACCAGCTTCGATGTGAGCAGCAGCTTTCGGACCTTCGGTGAAGCGACCGGTAGATTCAACAACGATTTCTACGCCCAGTTCGCCCCAAGGCAATTTAGCCGGGTCAGTTTGAGCCAATACTTTAACTTTTTTGCCATCAACAACGATGTAATCGCCATCAACAGTTACTTCGTGGGGGAAAGTGCCATGCACAGAGTCATATTTCAAAAGATGCGCCAAAGTTTCAGCGTCAGTCAAGTCATTTACAGCTACGATTTCAACTTCAGGATTGGTGAAAGCTACACGGAAAACCTCGCGACCAATTCGACCAAAACCATTAATACCTACTTTTGTCATAATAAAATCCTCCTTAAATATATAAAAATATAAATTTATTATGCACTGTCGTGCTTAGTAACTAAACCATGCGCACAATTTCGCGCGCTGCTGCTTCGTCAGTAATAAGAATATCCTGACGAGAAGCCCTAATAACAGAAAGAATTGCCGCAGCCTTAGACTTACCACCAGCAACACCAATGATTGTGCCAATGTTTTGCAAATCTTGCAGCATCAAACCAGCGTTATTAGTCATATAAATCTGGGTACCATCTAATGCAACATACTGACCGAAAGCTTCGCCAACAGCTCCACCCTCTTCTAATTTAGCAATAACATCAGGCGGCAAACGTCTATGACGAGCCATAACACTGGATCTACCCATACCATGCACTAAAATATCAGCACGTTTAATGATATCAACCACTGCACGCACGCCAACATCTTCTTGCAAAATACTATTGAGAATATCTTCGCTCACTCCGTCAGGCACATAAAGCTGGCGATAAGAAGCACCAAGCTTTTGAGCTAGAACAGTAGCAATGGTATTAGCCTGCAGCTCTACATTATCACCCAAGCCACCACGGGCAGGAACGATAACAGTTTTAGGCTGGCTACCTGTAATATTGGCTGCCATTGCCGCTAAAGTAGTACCACCACTTACAGCAACAATATGCTCATTACCATCACCCAAGACTTTGCTCAAAATTCTTGCAGAAGCGCGACCAATCTCACGCTTAACAACTTCCTCTTGTTCAGAGTCACCGGGAATGATAACAACGGTACCAATCTTCAAAGCATCACTCAAAGATTTTTCCAAAGAAGAAATATCTTGAAGCTTGCGTACATAATCAGAAAGCTCTCTTAAAATAACAGCACCTTCGTCAGTAACAGTCATACCGGCAGAAGAAAAATGCAATAAACCACAATTCTTTAAAAAATCTACCTGCGCCCGTAAAACTCGTTCACTTAATCCAAGCCTCGCAGATAAAGCTCTACGACCTATTGGATATTCATGACTAACTTGGCGCAAAATTTGATAACGCTGTACTAAAAGATCTGTTAATTCAGGAACTATCTTCTTTTGTAAATTAATAATACTATCCATAAAATTCTCCACAAAAGTGTTTGTCCCTCGTGGAACTTTCCGTGTCCCACAAATCTTAACACAGTCTTTGTCTTAACAAATCTATTTTAGCACACTCTATATTATTTGTATAGTAACAGCTATCTATCACACGCGCATACTCCTTATTCAGTCGTATGCTCTGTG
>CALCUU010000182.1 GCA_937906915.1 uncultured Phascolarctobacterium sp.
GAGCTTGCTATAGAACGCGTTGAAAGCGATGGAATGCAAGCTGAGATCAAGGAACGTATGGCATGCATCGAGGCGGCAATCCCGCTCCTCGCCAAGTATAGCACACGGCGTGGGGGCATCGGTCGTCGCTTGCAACGCCTGGACCGCGCGGCTTTCGTAGCCGACGGAAGAGGAGAGCGTGCATGGCTTGCGGTCGAGCGCACACTTGCGTTGCGTGACCGCATCAACGAGATCACAGGAGAGCAAGCGCGCCACGAAGGCGTAATGAAGTCTCTCCTTCCTTGGTTGAATTACGATGCACCGCTTTGTGAGGGCGACTCTCTCTACACGGCAATGCAGCTTGGCAGCTGTTCGGTCAAACTGAGTAATTTTGAAGCGTTGGAGCTGCGTGGTGGTGCTATCCGTATCAACGGTAAGATTGAAGCCTTTAGCTTTGGCAAGAAAATTAACGACGATACTGCAGTGCTCCACGTTGAAAAGGCGAATGGCGCAATTCGTGGTTTATACACTGCTATCAATAAAGAGTTCGCTTCCCACGCGTGGGATGACGTTACTTATTTGAACAGGGAAGAGGATATGGGCGTTGAAGGTTTGCGCAAAGCAAAAGAGTCCTATCATCCGGAATTTATGTTCAAAAAATACAGCGTTGTTATTAGCTGAGGTATGCCATGGCTTATAGAGTTGTAAACGAAGCGAGAATGCCGCAGGTCATGGAGCTGTGGGATTACTGCTTTGAGAAAAAGGATGACCCATTTTACCAATGGTATTTTAGCGAATACTGCGGTAAGGATAATATGGTGATAGGTGGCTTTGACGAAGAGGATAAGCTGCAGAACATGCTTCACCTTAATCCGTATATGTTAAACATTCGAGGCACACAAATTCTTACGCCTTACATTGTAGGCGTTGCTACTGCTCCCGAAGCAAGAGGACAGCATTTGTTCCGCCCGCTTTTGGAGACTGCTTTTGAAGTGCTGCGTTCTCAAGAATTTCCTTTTGCATTGTTGATGCCTATTAACGCTGGCATTTACTTGCCCTACGAATTTAGCTTCTGCTATTATCGTCACAAGTATGAAATGCCTTTGGAAAAACTGCAAACTGCGCAAGCCGGTAGCGAGTTAAAGGTAGCACGTACTGGTTTAGACAAGGAAGTTTTAGCGAAGCTTTATTACGAATGTACTAAAGCTTGGAATGGCGCACCCTTGCGTACTGATTTCCAATGGAACAAGCTGCTCAAGGTACATTCTTTAGAAAATGTAAAGTGTGCTGTGGTTTACGAAGCTGATGAGCCAGTTGGCTATATGCTTTACAAATTGCAGGATGCAAATTTCAATGTTATTGAGCTTATGGCGCAGAGTGCTACGGCTCGTAACCGTTTGCTCCAATTTGCCGCAAGCCATAAGAGCGAGGCGAAAACCTTTACTTGGCTGGCAGAGGCTTGGGACAAAAGCTATCTGAATTTTGCAGACCATAACGTAAGTGGAAGCCTGCAGCCTTTTATGATGGCTCGTTGTCTTGACGCACGTTTGGCTTTAGCAAAACTGCCAGTAGCTAATAATATGGAAGAAAACAGTGTGGTTATGCTTCTGACTGATAGCGTAATTGGCAGGAACAACCACTTGCTGAAAGTAAAAACTGCTCCCGGTAAGCTGGAAGCGGTAAGCACTTTGGATAATGAAGAAGTGACCATGGATATGGGCGCCTTCACTCAATTATACTTTGGTGCCTTTACTGCAACAGAACTTGCGGAAGCAGGCAAGATTAAAGTTCATAATGCAGAAAAGCTTTCTGTATTAGATAGATTATTCCCGAAAACTAGGAATTATATCAACGAATATTTTTAATGTTAATTATCCTCAAAATAATTTGGAGGCTGGTGTAATGAGTATGATTAGAAGAATTTTTGTGGAAAAGAAAGATGCTTTTGCTGTTGAAGCACATGGTCTGTTAGCAGACCTGCGCAACAATCTTGGCATGACTGGCTTGGAAAACATTCGTATGATGAACCGTTACGATGTTATGGGCTTGAGTGACGAAGAATTTGCAATGGCAAAGAAATTAGTTCTTTCTGAACCTCCCGTTGACAAAGTTTTGGAAGAAGAGCTGCCTATCGCTGAAGGTAGCCATGCTTTCGCAGTAGAACTGCTGCCCGGTCAATACGACCAACGCGAAGACTTTGCTGAACAATGCATTCAATTGATTACCCAAAAAGAACGTCCCATGGTTGCAGCTGCTAAAGTGTATGTGCTGGAAGGCAAGCTGAGCGAAGATGAAGTTGCTAAAATTAAAGCATACTGCATCAACCCCATCGAAGCACGCGAAGCTGAATGGGGTAAACCGGAAACCTTGGTAAGCACCTGCGAAGAACCTGCTAAAGTTGCTCGCATTGCTGGCTTCTTGACTATGACTCGTGAAGAAGCAGAAGCTATGCGTAAAGAAATGGGCTTGGCAATGAGCATTGAAGACCTGCTGTGGTGCCAACAATACTTTAATGAAGAAAAACGCGAACCGACCATTACCGAAATTCGCGTGCTGGACACCTACTGGTCCGACCACTGCCGTCACACCACCTTCATGACTCAAATTGAAGATGTAGAAATTGTACCCGGTACTTACACTAAACCGGTACAAGAAGCTTACGATAAATACATGGCTGCTCGCGATGGCGTATATGGCGAAAACACCGAGCGTCCTGTAACCTTAATGGACATTGCAGTTATCGGTATGAAAAAACTGCGTAAGGAAGGCAAGCTTGCTGACTTGGACGAATCCGAAGAAATCAATGCTTGTTCCATCGTGGTACCCATCGAAGTAGATGGCAACACCGAAGAATGGCTGGTAATGTTCAAAAACGAAACCCACAACCATCCCACTGAAATCGAACCCTTCGGCGGTGC
>CALCUU010000183.1 GCA_937906915.1 uncultured Phascolarctobacterium sp.
ATAGCCGTAGTCATTATCAAATTCATTGTGACAAACCACGCCTGCTCCCGTAGATACAACGCTGACTTCTTCATCTGCATCAAACAAAAGCATCGGTCTTACTTCATCGCCGTCCTCGCCCTCTATGGTCTCCTGTGTTTCTTCCATAGCTGCTTTACCGGATAACGGAAAACCTTTCGGCAGATTCTTCTCTTCCAGTACCTTTTCGGCATCCACCTTCTCATTTACCGTTTTGCTTAAGATAGTAACCTTTTCGGTTAGCTCTTCCTTTTCCTGCATTAAACCGGCATTCGCATCTTCCAATTCTTTAATCTTAGCCTTAAATGCGACTTCACGGCTCATTATAACGGTATTCTGATAAGAATTGTAAGCAATATACCCAAGCAATGCTATAAAAAACAATGCTGCCACTGTCTTAAGAAAATTAATTCTTGCCTTGGTGTATTTGAATTTCTTAACCTTCTTTGTCGGCGAATCGGATACCAGAAGAAGAAAATAATTTATTTTCGTTTTCTTCTTTCTTTTCTTCAAACGTTTCAACCTCCTTGTGAAGCACTACATTCTTCTTTGGTAAAATATTTGTGTCAAATACGTAGGTTTCTATTTTTCAAGTTCATTATTATACCAAATAAATCCATTTACATCAATTCCCAATATTTTAAAGTATTTCAAAGTAACACTTTACTTTTCTAAAGTGCTATGGTATTCTAATTTTGTTGTAAAAACAACGTCAGATACATATTTTGGAGGACTTTGCAATGAACAAAGGTACAGTAAAATGGTTTAACAACCAAAAAGGTTACGGATTTATCTGCGACGAAGCAGGAAACGACGTTTTCGTTCACTACTCAGGTCTTGTTATGGAAGGTTTCAAAACCTTAGAAGAAGGCGCTGCTGTAGAATACGAAGTTGTTAACGGAGAAAAAGGACCTCAGGCAGTTAACGTAACAAAATTATAATAAGAGACGACTCTTATTAGTCTCATTCATCCAATGTGCCTGTTCTATAAATAAAGGATTACATAGTCAGTCTTTTTACTTTGTATGAAATTGTGGTAATTAATGAATGAATGTGCATCATGCAATGCACTTAAAATGCCAACCCGATGACGGGTTGGCATTTTTATTGTAAAAATAATATTGCAATTTTTATGAATTATTCATTTTTCAAATATGCAAGTACGTCTTCGAATTTCATCGGTCCTCCAAACAAAGATAACGCACTTCCGATTGTAAAATCCAAGTTGCCGTTTCCTGCGGTTTTTAGTTCATTTATATCGTCAAAATTATGGATTCCACCTGCATAAGTGATCGGAATTTCGCTCCAAGAGCCTAAAATTTTTGCAAGATTTCTTTCAATTCCACCCATTTTTCCTTCAACATCTACGGCATGAATCAGGAATTCGCCAGAAAAACTTGCAAGAATGCCTAAATTTTCATGATTTAACACGAAATCCGTATCATTTTGCCACCTGTCGGTAACAATAATATATTCACCGTTTTTCAGTCTGCAGCTTAAATCCAAAACAAGGTGTTCACGCCCTACTTCGCGACTGATTCTTTGAAGGTTTTCAAAGTTAATTTTTCCGTTCTGAAACACATACGAAGTAACGATTACATGACTTGCACCGGCTTCAATAAACTCTGCCGCATTCGTGTCATTGATACCTCCGCCAATCTGCATTCCTCCAGAATAAGCTTCCAAAGCCTTCATGGCCTTGGATATTTCAGCCATGCGCTCATTTGCTAAATCAATGTTTTTCTTATTCAAATACTACTTTCAAATGTTGACGTTCAGGCATACGTCTAAATTTGTATTTGGGGTAGCCAACCATCAAGCAGCCAACCATCTTGTATTTTGCCGGCAAATCAACCAAGTCCAGCAAAGGTTTGTAGCCTGCAATACCACAGCTTTGAATGAAGCCTGCAATGGTAGTACCAAGACCAAGGGTGGGAGCAAAAAGCTCTGCGTAGCCCCAGCATTGTTCTGCGTTGCTTACACCGGTGGTGTTCAAGCGACGAGTATGCGCCACAATCAAGCAGGGTGCATTACGAGCAATAATGTCTTGACCACGGTCACGATAAGCACGGAGCACAGTGGCAAAATAACGTTTATTTTCAGAGCCTGCTGCAACTTCTTCTTCCATCCAATCAGCAACTGCATCTGCAATGGCTTTGATTTTTTCAGGGTCACGAATTACCACGTAGTAC
>CALCUU010000184.1 GCA_937906915.1 uncultured Phascolarctobacterium sp.
ACCGATGATACGAAGCACGCAGAACACACCGGTCTTAACTACTGCAACAGCGTGAAGCAAGGCAGAAACAGGAGTGGGTGCTACCATCGCTGCAGGTAACCAGCCGTGCAAAGGCATTACCGCTGCTTTTACAGAGCCTGCCAAAATCATAATAACGAAGGCAAGCTGCAAAGCCCAACGAGGAGCAGATTCGTAATTCAGGAAACCGCCAGCAGTAAAGGACATAGTGCCGGTAGTGCAGTAAACCATTACTACGCCAGCCAAGAATAATTGACCGGAAATAAGAGTGTAAATCAAATACTTACGGCTTGCCATCAAAGCTTCAGCATTACGTTTATGCAATACCAAGGGATAGCTTGCCAAGGTCAACATTTCGTAGAATAAGAAGAAGGTCAACAGGTTTTCTGCCATTGCAATACCCATTACGGAGCTCATGCAGATTGCAAATGCTGCAAAGTAACCGGTTTGTTCTTTTTCGTTATGACAACGCATGTAACCTATGGAGTAGAAGTTGATGGGAACCCAAAGCATGGAAGCAAGTACGGCAAAGACCATACCAGCCGGGTCAGTACGCAGGGTCCAACCAACAGTGTCGGTAAGTTGACACAATGTGTATTCATAATAGTTGCCGTTTAAAACTTCCGGCAACATAGAAGCCACAATGCTAAACATAATTACGGAGGCAATAGCACTCCAAGTTTCGCGGATATTAGGCCACTTTCTGCTAAACGCAATTAAAATTGCTGCTAAGAAGGGTACGCCTACTGCCAAGAAAGGTCTGCAATCTACAATAGTCATTTCAGCAACACCTCCGGCAATCCTAATTTAATAATATCAGTTACGATGTCAACACTGTAGAAGCCAAGAGCTACGATACCGATACCGGTAACAGCAATCGGCAATGCCATCGGGAAAGGCAGGCCCAGCTTGCCTTTGTGACGATGTACTTCCGTAAGGGAAGCTTCGCGTTGGACAAACATTTGCTCAAGAATGCGGAAGAAGTAAATTGCGTTAAGCAAGCTACTAACTACCAGCACGCCAATGTAGAAATATTGAGCGCCGGTGTACGCACCTAAGAGCAGGTACCATTTACTGAAGAAGCCGCCAGTAGGAGGAATACCTATCATGGACAAGGCTGCCAAAGTAACGGTAATGGAACTGATAGCAACTTTTTTGTTCATACCGCCTAAGCGATAGATGTTAACTTCACCAAAGCGATATTGAATACCACCAATTACGAAGAACAATGCACTCTTCATAAATGCGTGGTTGATGATGTGAAGCACAGCACCAATGAAGCCGTACAAATTGCCCATTGCCAAACCAATAGCGATGTAACCAATTTGCGCCACACTGGAGTACGCCAACATACGACGGAAGTCGTATTGAGCAAGCGCCATGATGGAGCCAAGCAGAATGCCTGCTACGCCAAGAATACCCAATACGTCAAGAGCTGCTTTTACAGCCGGAGTATCCACACCGAACATAAAGAACAGGAAGCGGATCATTGCATAAGCAGGAACCTTACTCATGCAACCAGCGATGAAAGCTGCGGAACCGGGATGCGCATAGTTATATGCGTCAGGTTGCCAGCCGTGAAGCGGGAACAAAGCCATCTTGATACCGAAGCCTACTACGAAGCAAGCCAATGCCAAAGCAAAGAGGGGGTAATTCAAGAACTCAGCCGCACGCACTGCCATATCTGCCATATTCAAGGTACCGGTCAACGCATACATGTAACCAACACCTAAGAGGTACAGGGAAGCACCAATGGTACCGATAAGCAAATATCTAAATGCTGCCAGCATAGACTTCTTACCACCAATAGCAATCAAGCCATAGCCGGAAAGAGACATAACTTCAAGGAAAACGTACAGGTTAAATACGTCACCGGTAATTACCATACCGCACATACCAACGGTCATCAAACCATATAATGTGTAGTAACCACCGATATGCAGCCAGCCTTCTTCTTTTACGAAAGGCAAGCTGTACAAAGAGCCCAACAGAGCAATAAAGGTAATCAAAACTGCTAAAGCACCGCTAATGGGGTCAATAACAAATTCAATACCAAGGGGCGGTTGCCAGTTACCCATCCAATAATGGAGAGCCTTGCCACCGTCAGCAATAACCTGTTGCAAGGAAGACACTGCGCTCAAGAACGCACCTGCGATAGACGCAATTACAATCCAAGAACCAAGGTT
The DNA here is from genome assembly GCA_937906915.1 of uncultured Phascolarctobacterium sp. Classification (GTDB taxonomy): domain Bacteria; phylum Bacillota; class Negativicutes; order Acidaminococcales; family Acidaminococcaceae; genus JAHHUH01. The sequence goes on from CALCUU010000184.1 coordinate 2,205, forward strand.
CTTTTGAATGCGACTAAAGAGCATACAAAGCAGTGCTGCTGAAACAGGAAGTAATACGATGAAAAGCGGAGCATGCTGCGTCATTTGCTAGCCCTCCTCAAAACCTCTACCTCTTCTACAGAGCCGTAGATTTCTTTGATACGCATTAACAGCGCCAAAGCTACGCCTGTAGTACCAAGGCTTACTACGATGGCAGTAAGCATTAAGCCGTGAGGCAAGGGGTTAATGTAGGCATTAGGGTTATTAGTGATGCCGTCAAGTACAGGTACCATAGCTCCGTCCTTTTGAGCGAAGCACAAGTAGAAGTAAATTACAGCAACCTGCATAACGTTCATAGCCATAACTTTCTTCATATAATTCTTAGCCAAAACCATACCGTAAATGCCTAAGAAAAATAAAATCATAACAAGGGAGTAGATGCCTTTAGTTCTTAAAAATTCATTCAATACTTCCATCATCGTCACCCCTCTTTATAATAGAATCCATCAAGTTGATGATTGTCATCATTACGCACATGGTTACACCAATTTCAATAATGAAAATTGCCATGGCGTGCATTTCGTGTTTAGGCTCCATAACAATCGGCATAAAATCGTATTCCAAGAATTTGCCGCCGCCAAACAGAGTTACCCAACCAACGAAAGTATAAATAAAAGTACCAACACCGGCCAAAACTACGGAGTTTTTGCCACTAATATTGAACTTAGCGTCTTCGCCCAAAATCATACGGGAGAGCAGTACGCCCACCGCCAAAAGTGCACCGGCTTGGAAGCCACCGCCCGGAGAATATTCACCGAAGCAAAGGATATACACGCCGTACACAATGCTAAAGGGCACTAATAATCTAAACGCAGTACTTAAAACAATACCGCCAAAACCTTGTCTCATTTAATTACCTCCCCTTCTTCCGGATCCTCCGGTTCTTCTTCGGGGCGTCTGCCAACCTTGTTACTGGTCAAAAGCAGAACTGTGGTTAAACCTGCCAAGAACATTACGCCGGTTTCCCACATGGTATCGAAGCCTCTGTAGTCGATGATGACACCGGTAACTACGTTAGGAGAACCGGTATCTTCCACGCTACGGGAGATATAGGATGGAGTAACATGCTGGTTAGGTGCGTTATTCACATCGCCAATCTCCGGCAAATAGGTTACAAAAGAGCAGAACATGCCAGTTATAACCGCCAGTAATACAGCTACTAATCCGCGCATTATTTACACCACCTATCAATTTTCTTCAAGGAAGCTACAAAGAAGATTGTAGAGATTGTGCCGATAACTGCTTCCGTAAAAGCAACGTCAGGCGCGCCCATCATAAAATACAGGAGCACTGCGCAGAAGCTGAAGCCACTGTAAATTACAGCTGCGCTCAGCAAATCCTTACAGAAAATTACCGCACAAGTAATGAGAATTAAGAAAACAAGCAATACAGCCTCAATGATGTATATTTGCATCTTCGTCTTCCTCCTTCTCCAAATCCTTCAATGTCCAAACCCTATGACCAGATTTATAAGCAGCTTTGCCTAAAATGTGGGAGCCAATGGGGTTCGCCAAGAATACAATGGTAAATACCAAAGCCATTTTCAAAGCAGTAATGGTCAATCCTTCGTAGATAATCAAACCGATGAAGGAAAGCATACAGCCTAAGGTTTCACTGTTGCCGGAAGCATGAATTCTAGAATAAAAGTCCGGCAGTCGCAGCATACCGATGGCAGAGCCGATAAAGAATACGGAGCCACCCAAGATGAACAATGCTGCGAGAATTTCTCTGATGGTAAAATCACAAATCATATGTTTTTACCTCCCAGGAACTTAGCAATAATTACGGAGCCTACAAAACCTAACAACGCATAAGAAATTGCGATGTCCACGTACATATCAGGACGATTATCAACGTAACCAAAGAGCACCAAAAGCAAAATAGTATCAGCGCCGATTACGCCCAAGCCATTCATACGGTCGTAAACTGTAGGACCTTGGAACACACGTTGCAGCATCATGGCAATTACGAAGATGATGGAAACCATGAGAATTACAAAAATTATATTCATAGTTTATTCCTCCTCTTCTACCACGGCGAAGTCAAGCTCTTCACCAAATAAATCTGCAACTTTCTTTTGGAAGCTGCCGTCCAGCACACCTTCCGCCGCGCCCACAGTCAAAGCGTGGATTTCAAACAATCCCTCGTCATCAACATTAAGGGTTACAGTACCGGGAGTAAGGGTGATGGAGTTAGCTAACACAACGTAAGCCATGGGATTATCTACCCTAAAGTAAAAACGTACAACCTTCGGGTCGATAGCCAGCTCTTGGCTGGTAGTTGCGTTCAAAACGTCGATGTTTGCCAGCACCAATTGCCACATCAGCCAACCAGTGTAGCTGATGAACTTGAAGATTGGCACTCCAAACACAAAATATTTTTTGCTACCGTCTCTATTGGGAACGAGTAACAAGGGATAGCACAGCCACACTGTTGTAGCCGCTGTAATAAGTCCATAGATTACAAACTTAGTTTTCAGCGAGCCAGCCAATGCCATCCAAAATGCAAAAAGCAAAAGGAACAGGCACACCTTATGTACCATCGGTGAACCGACAATTCTTGCATTATCTACGCTTTCTTGTTTTACCACGGTTACCACCTTTCTTCATTTATAATTCTTTGCCGTCTGACTTCTCCAACAGCAGAAAAAGCAATAAGGGGACACTACGCCCTATTTCTTTAATTCTATAAATAATTTGACAAAAAGACACAAATTCCTGCCTGTATTCTCGGCTTTTGAAAAATTTGTGAAGGATTAGGGAATTAAAGAAATTTCTTGGAACTGGCAAGCCTCCGCAGGCAACATACGTGCTGCCAAACGTTTTACCCTTTCCAAATCAGCAGTGCAGCAAATTTTTACACTACCTTGCTCCTCATTATTAAGCAAGCCATTTGCTTCCAAAGAAGCCTTGGACAATTTAGCAGTTGCCTCCGCCGGGTCAATGACTGTTACTACCTCTCCAAATTCAGCTTCAACTACATCTTTAATGAAGGGATAGTGAGTGCAAGACAAAATCAAAGCGTCAATGCCAGCTTCCTTTAAGGGAGCAGCGTACTCAGCAACAGCTTCAGCAACAGCGGGATTTCCAAACTGTTCACCTTCGA
>CALCUU010000185.1 GCA_937906915.1 uncultured Phascolarctobacterium sp.
CCAAGCCACAAACACCCATAACAAGAGAGGAGAATACCAGAGGTACGATAACCATTTTGATAAGGTTCATGAAGATGGTACCCAAGGGACCAATCCATGCTTTAGCAAAAGCTGCACCTTCTGCGCCAAGCTGTAAGCCTGCGATAATACCCAAACCGAGGGCAATTAAGATTTTGGTTGATAAGTTCATAAACAAACCCCCTAAAAATAATTTAATAAATAATAAAATTACTTATGGAAGTATTATAGCAGACATTTGTCTAAAAAGCAGATTGTATACAGTATTTTTGTGGTTTTTGCAACAATTGTCTTTATAAAGTAAAAAGCCTGCAATTTCTGAAGGACAAGCTTCTCGTTGCAGGCTTAATGTTTTATTTACCGGTTTTCAATTCGGTCCAGTAACGGTCGTACATGGTGAGTGCTTCGCCAATATCGGTGAGCCATTCGCCTTTGTCGATGTTATCGCGACCAATTTTCAGCATCGGGTCATTTTTGAATTCTTCGCTGTGGAATTCAGCAGCTTTTTCATTGGGGTCGTTGTAGCCAATGTATTCGTAGTTTTGCGCGCTTACTTTCGGGTCATACATAAAGTTGATGAATTTTTCAGCAAGTGCTTTGTGGGGAGCGCCTTTGGGAATTGCAAAGGTGTCTGCCCAAATGGTAGCGCCTTCTTTAGGAATTACAAAGCCAATGTCTTTGTTGTCTTTGTAAGTGTAGCTTGCGTCACCAGTCCACATGGTACCAATCCAAGCTTCTTCAGCGATGAATTTTTGTTTAATGGTATCAGTGTCAAATGCCAATACGTTGGGAGCAAGTTGTTTCAAATCTTTAACAGCTGCTTCAACTTCTTGGGGGTTCAAGCTGTTGTTGGAGTGGCCATTCTTTTTCAGAGCCATACCAATAACTTCGCGGTTGTCGTTGAGGAGGATGATGCGACCTTTGTATTCGTCTTTCCACAAATCGTTCCAAGAAGTGGGAGCTTCTTTAATATACTTTTTGTTGTAAACGATACCGGTCATACCCCAAGTGTAAACAACGCTGTGCTTGCCAGCAGGGTCATAGGAAGGAGCTTGCAAGCTTTTTACAATGTTTTTCGCATTGGGAATGTTAGCGTGGTTAAGTTCTTCCAGCATACCCAATTTAACCAAGGTGGTTACCATGTAGTCAGAGGGTTGGATAACGTCGTATTGAGCGCCGCCAGCTTGCAACTTAGCCAAAAGCTCTTCGTTGTTAGCGAATACGTCATAGTTTACTTTGCAGTTGTTTTCTTTTTCAAACTTTTCGATTACTGCAGGATCAAAATTGTCGGCCCAACTGAATAAATTTAAAACCTGGGGTTCACCTTTACCTTCAGATTTTTTGTCGCCGCCGCCACAGCCTACGATAGCAAATGCTACCAAAGCAATGAGAAGAGAGAGTAATTTTTTCATTGTCGTCAGACCTCCATTCAAGGTTTATTCTTCTTTTTTAGATACATGTTGAGGTTGCAGGATTTGCGCCAGTACAACCAAAACAATTGTTGCGAGCATCAGCAAGGTAGAAAGCGCGTTGATTTCCGGAGAGATACCACGCTTAACCATTGCGTAAATGTACAGGGGCAGGGTAGTGGAGTTAGGACCTGCCACAAAGAAGCTGATGATAAAATCATCAATGGAAAGGGTAAACGCCATTAGCGCACCAGCTACGATACCGGGCATTGCCAAAGGCAGGGTAACGTAACGGAAGGTTTGGAAGGGAGTAGCGTACAAATCCATTGCTGCTTGTTCCAGCTCAGGACGCATACCTTCCAAGCGTGCGTTAACCGTAATTACCACGAAGGATACGCAGAAAGTGATATGAGCCAAAATCAAAGAGGTTTTGCCAAGGGGAATATGTGCTTGGCTAAAGAGAACCAGCAGGGAAAGACCCATAACGATTTCCGGAATAAGGATAGGCAAATATAAAAGACCGTTGATTACGTTTTTATATTTGTATTGATACTTGTTAAGAGCGATTGCCGCCGTTGTACCCAAAACGGTAGAAACAATGGTGGAAGCAAAGGCTACGATTAAACTGTTGGTAAGTGCTTCCAGAACGCGACGGTTTTTGAACAACGCCAAATACCAATCAAAGGTAAAGCCACTCCAAACAGCGTTGATGCGAGATTCGTTAAAGGAATACAACGCCAAAATCAACAAGGGCAAGTACAAAAAGGCCAAGATAGCCATTGCGTAAGCGCATAATACGTGACTACGCCATGTCTTCGGCATTTTTACCACCTCCTTGTTGAGCAGACAATGCTTTGTAGTACAACACGATGAGTACTAAGGAAAGCAATGCTAATACGATGGAAAGTGCGCCGCCAAAAGGCCAATCGCGAGCTGACAGGAATTGGTTTTGAATCAAATTACCAATCAGCGCGGATTTAGCACCGCCCATAACGTCAGGTACGACAAACATACCCAAGGAAGAAATAAATACCAAAATCGTGCCTGCCGCAATACCGGGCATGGTCAAGGGCAGGGTGATTTTGCGAAATGCAGTGAAGGGGGAAGCGCCCAAATCGGAAGCTGCTTCCAAAAGACGGTGGTCCAGCTGCTCAATAGATACATAAATGGGCAGTACCATGAAGGGCAGCAGGGCATACACCATACCAAGCATAACGGCAACTTCGTTATACAGCATTTGCAAAGGCTGTTCAATCAAACCAAACTTCAAAAGAATGGTGTTGAGTACGCCTTGAGTTCTTAAAATGATTACCCACGCATAGGAACGGATTAAAAAGTTAATCCAAAAGGGAATCATTACCAGAATCAAACCGGGCTGTTGCCATTTTTGCGGTAATTGGGCAATGAAATATGCCAACGGATAACCCAAAAGAATCGTCAGCACCGTAGTAATAAGCGCTACGATTAAGGTATCCAGGAAAATGGACAAGTATAAAGTTTCAGTAAAGCGAGCATAGTTGCCCAAGGTCCAGTCAAAAATTACTTGACCGTAAGGTGTACGGCTGGCGAAGGATACTGCTACTACAATCAGCAGCGGTACTACAAAGAAGAAACTCAGCCAGAGTACGGTTGGTGCAACCATCAATTTTCCGTTTCTCATTTGTGTACAATTACCTCGTCTTGTGGCTGCCACCAGATGCCAACGCGTTCATCGGGCTGCCAGCGTTTAACATCGTCAAAATATTGATAAGCTACAACAGTTTGGTTGGAATTGTCCAGACGCACAAAAACTTTGTCAAGAGTTCCGTAGAAAACAACGTCAACAACGGTGCCGTACAGGCGAGGTTCCGGATGGTTGGCGTTTTCTTCGTCTTCGAGGCAAAGGTTAAGTTTTTCCGGACGCACAACACTGGTTGCGCCATCTTCAAACTCAAAGAAATTACTTTCACCGATGAATTTAGCAACGAATTTGGTTTTCGGGTTATGGTAAATGGTGTCCGGATTATCGTCTTGCTCAATGACACCCTTATTCATAACAACGATGCGGTCACTCATGGTCAAAGCTTCTTCTTGGTCATGGGTAACGTAGATAAAGGTCAAGCCTAAACCGCGTTGCAAATTCTTCAATTCTAATTGGAGGTTTTTACGCAGTTGGTAGTCCAGCGCGCCCAAAGGTTCGTCAAGAAGCAATACCTTGGGGTTATTTACGAGAGCGCGGGCAATAGCAACACGTTGTTGTTGACCGCCACTCATTTGTTGGGGACGACGCTTGCGTAATTCTTCCAATTGAGTAAGGTACAATACTTGGTTAACACGTTCCTTTTGTTCATCCATGGGAACGTTTTTCATTTTCAAACCGAAATGTATATTTTCCTCAACAGTCATGTGAGGGAACAATGCGTAATTTTGGAAAACCATATTTACGTCACGTTTATAGGGGGGCAGCTTGGTAACATCTTCGTCATCTAAAAAGATTTTGCCTTCGGTAGGTTGTTCCAAACCTGCTATCATGCGCAAAAGGGTAGTCTTGCCACAGCCGGAGGGTCCAAGCAAAGTAATAAACTCGCCATCGTAAATAGTCAAATCGATGGACGGAATAATTATATGATCGCCGAATTTCTTAGAAATTCCCTGTAAACGGATCATCTCTTTCATCTTACCGTTGTCACAACCTTTCTCACAGTCTTATATAGACTAATTATAACAAAAACAAGAGAAAGTTCAATAAGTTTAGCAAAATAATAGAGGTATTTTGAGTATTTTTGATTTTTTTTAGGGTATCTGCTAAAATATGACGGTTTTTGCTGATTTTTGCAGGTTATTTGTGGAAAATGCGGAAGATTTTTAAAAAACGTCTGCAAATTTTTAAAGGTATGAGAGAATTTTTGTTGCGTCTACCACAGTGATAAGGTATAATTAAATTAAAGGATAATTATTATGAATTACGAGAGGGGGATTCCTTTATGTGGTTAATTTTAGCGTTACTTTCTGCAATTTTTGCAGCGCTTACTTCTATTTTGGCAAAGATTGGTATTGAAGGTGTTAACTCCAATTTGGCAACTGCCATCAGAACAATGGTGGTTGTTGTAATGAGCTGGGGTATGGTTTTCCTGACCAATGCTCAAGGCGGCATTACCTCCATTAGCCAAAAGAGCTGGATTTTTTTGGTACTCTCCGGTTTAGCAACTGGTGGTTCTTGGCTGTGCTACTACAAGGCTTTGCAAATTGGCGAAGCTTCCAAGGTTGTACCTATTGATAAATTAAGCATCATCTTCACCATTATCTTGGCGTTCTGGGTTCTGCACGAACCTGTTTCCATGAAAGCGATTGTGGGTTGCGGTCTTATCGGCATCGGAACTTTGATGATGGTTATGTAATTATATGAAGAAAAATGCCACGGCGAGTGATTTGCCGTGGTTTTCTTTTTGCATTATAATATTAAGGAAGAAAGTTTTTGAAAGGCGGTTGTTAAGATGAAAGTGTTGAATATAATTTTTAGTCCTACTGGCGGAACAGAAAACGCTGCCTACATTGTGGCAAATACTCTTAGCAGTAATGTAGAGACTATTGATTTATGCGATAGAAATTTAGATTTTGCAAGTGTTGCTGTTGGTGCAGAAGATGTGTGCGTAATTGCAGTGCCTTCCTACGGTGGCAGGGTTCCTGCCATTGCCGTAGAACGCTTGGCAAAAATTAAAGGCAACGGTGCTAAAGCAGTGCTTATGGCTGTGTATGGCAACCGTGAATTTGACGATACCCTTTTGGAATTGCAGGAAGTTGCTGAAGGCGCAGGCTTCAAAACCATTGCTGCCATCGGAGCAATTGCGGAACATTCCTTGGTGCGTTCCATTGCTGCAAGCCGTCCTGACGCTCAAGACCAAAGAGACTTGGAAAGATTTGCAACACAAATTGCAGCTCGCCTTGCTGT
>CALCUU010000186.1 GCA_937906915.1 uncultured Phascolarctobacterium sp.
TGCGTGTGCATTACCAATGAGTTCCACATAACCATTAGCCTTAGTTTCATAAATAGCTTTATCTGCAGTAGCAGTCAACTTACGAGCAGGACTATCGATATTCACACCATTATATGCATTAGCAATACCGTTTTTCATATCGTAGTCAATCTTGCCTGCATTTAAGGTGCTACCATCAGTATCAGTCAAGCGTGCCCAATTACCCATAGTTTCTGCAAACTCAGTAGATTTATAGTAATCTACTTGATCAGCTTCCAGCTTTTTGCCATCTTTAATAACAATGGCACCAACTTTTGCAGACATATAATCTTCATTGTGCATGGTGAATTCACCACAACTAATTTGAGCACCATCTTTATCTACAAATACATTACCCATCAAGGTGCCAGTTTTATCTTTACTGTTAAATGTTGCATAATTAGCAGTTGCCTTGCCATCATCTTGAAGAATTACAACATGACCTTTGCCCTTACCTTCACCAGTTTGAATATTATATTCCAGCTCATCAGCTTTTACGCTAAATTTACCGGGTGCAGCAAAAGCGGTCGCAGCCATACTACAGCTAATAACAGCAGTCGCCAACATTAACAAAACTTTCTTTTTATTTATCACTGATTGTCGCCACCTTTCTCAACCATAGCATTACCTTTTAATTTCAAATCCTTAAAGGCGCTAGTAGTAGTCGCCTTATCTGCACTTGCAAACCATTCATCCTTGTACAGCTTTACGTTGCCGGTTGCAATAATTTTTTCACCTTTTTGAATCCATTGAACTTTATCAGCCAACAGTTTACCACCATCGGAACCGATAGCAGTAACATTCCCTTCCAAAGCAAAATCATTAGAGCCCATTTTCATAGCACCTTTTTCGGCATCAATATCAATATAGTTGCCGTCACTACGATAAACCTTGCCTTTAATGCCTTTCAAAATAGCCATCTTGCTAATTTTATCGTTAATGATTTCACCAATGGTAAACTCCCACAATTTTTGGCCGTCTTTTTCACGTTGAATGACGCTGTTTTTCAAGGAAGCGTTAAACTTAGCCTTAACACCATCACCAAGCTCTACATTTTTCGGAGCAGTGCCACCAAAAACGAGCCAGCAAATAATTGCAGCTGCCATGCAAATACCGCCGAGAATTGTTAGAATTACGTTTTTATTATTCATCCTTATCCTCCTGCGGCGGAGTATACGGAGTGTTCCAGCGATGTTGGAACCACAGCCAGTTATCCGGATACTCTTTAATTATTTTTTCGACCTCTTGGGTCATCTTCAAAGTTACATTATAATCATCGGTCTTTTGGTCACCGGTAAATTCATATCTAATGGGGTCTTTAACTATAGCCAAATGACCATAGCCATCAGGTTTACGGACGATGAAAATCGGAATAATGGGTGCTTTAAACTTACGAGAGAAATAAGCAGGACCATTAGGAGTAGAAGCCATTTTACCTAAGAAGGGAACAAAAATGCCATCATAACCACCGTCTTGGTCAGCAATCAAGCCAAGCATACGTCCCTTTTTCATCGCTCTTGCGCAACCTAAAATTTCGTTGGTACCACGGGAGAAAATTTCTTGCCCAACACCTTCACGCAATTCGTTCATAAAGTCACTATACACTCTGTTAGGTTGGGGCTTTTGCACAGCACTAATGGGAAAGCCGTTCAAGGCTAAAGCAGCACCAAGCCATTCCCAGTTGTCGAGATGGCAGGCAAGCATTACCACGCCTTTTTTCTCATCTAAGGTTTCCCACAAAACTTCTGGTCTGTCAAAGGTTACCAATCCGCGGATATTATCCTTGTTCAAGGCAGGCATATACATAATTTCCATAAAAGTAATGCCTAAATTGATAAACAAGCGCTTAATGGTAGCATATGCTTTCTCATCATCATATCCTAAACGTTCTTTAATTGTTTGTTCCGCACGAATTCTTTGTTTCTTGGCAATTTTATGGTACAAATGACCCATACCTTTGCCCAGTATTACCACTAATTTATAGGGTAACCAAGAAACTATCGTGCTGATAGTATGCAATACATAATACAACCACATTACTGTTTATCCCCCTGCCCTGATACTAAATAAGAAGCTACCAAAGCCTCCCATTTATTTTGAGCTTTTAAAATCATTTCAACAGCAGTACGCACAGCTCCGCGTCCACCATCTTTTGCCACTACACAATCTGCATTAGCAATTACCTCACTAGCTGCATCTTGAGGTGCAAAGGAAAAGCCTGCTGCTCTAAAGGCAGGCAAATCATTTAAATCATCACCCATATAAGCAACTTGCTCTTGAGTAAAATCCATTTCTTCAGTTAGTCTGACCAGTTCAGCGTATTTATCCTTAACCCCTTCGCAAAGCAAGGTTATACCTAATTCACCAGCACGCTTATGAATTATTTCGCTTTTGCGACCAGTGATGATGGCTATATTCAAACCACTACGCAAAGCACAGCTTATACCCAAGCCGTCTTTAGCGTTAAAGCCTTTGAATAACTCGCCATTATCACCAATGTTAATGGTGCCATCAGTAAGGACACCATCAACATCAAGGGCTAATAATTTAATTTTGCTTAATCTTTCTTGCACTATACCACACCTTGTCTAACCAAGTCAGTCATATGCAGCAAACCAACCACTACCATATCTTCATCTACTACAGGAAGCACGGTAATAGGTTTCGGTTGATTGCTTTCCATTAAATGCAAAGCTTGAGCTGCCAATTTATCAGCAGTAATGTATTTAGGAGCCTTGGTCATAAGTTCAGCAACAGGATGCTGCAAGAAGTCTACACCTTTGCTCAAACCACGACGAATATCACCGTCAGTAAGCACACCAAGCATTTTGCCTGCTTCATCAACAACAGAAACTGCTCCCAAACCTTTGTCGGTAATAACAAAGAGAGCTTCTTGTACAGTAGTATCAGCAGAAACCAAGGGATTTTCGTTGCCACCGTGCATAATGTTGCCAACAGTAAGCAGCAGCTTGCGACCAAGGGAACCACCGGGATGGAACACTGCGAATTGACTAGCAGTAAAGTTACGTTTTTCAAGCAAGGTCAAAGCAATGGCATCACCATAAGCCAGAGCAGCAGTAGTACTGCTAGTAGGAGCCAAGCCTAAAGGGCAAGCTTCTTTTTGCACGCCTACGTCTAAAACTACGTCAGCATTTCTTGCCAAAGTAGAATTAGCATTGCCAACCATAGCGATAATTTTCGCACCAATGCGACGGAGAGAAGGCAGGATGTTCAAAATCTCGCCAGTTTCACCGCTGTTAGACAAAGCAATAACTACGTCAGCAGCAGTAACCATACCCAAATCACCATGGATACCTTCAGCAGGATGCAAGTAGAAGGACGGAGTGCCTGTGCTGGCAAAGGTTGCTGCCATCTTGCGACCAATAATACCGGATTTACCCATACCAGTAATTACGGTACGACCGGGACATTCTAAAATTAAGGAGATTGCCGCCGCAAAATTGGCGTCAACACGAGGAACTAATTCTAAGATTGCTTCCGCTTCCATACGCAAAACTTCTTGCGCATGCTTGAGCATTGCTTCCATTTCAGCAGCCACCTTTCTTCTTAACCACGTACAAGTTTATCAATGGTAATTACGTCTTGTAATAATTTTTTCAGACTATCCAATTGTACCATGTTAGGACCATCGGACAAAGCTTCTGCAGGATTATCATGAACTTCAAGGAACAGCGCATCAATGCCAATA
>CALCUU010000187.1 GCA_937906915.1 uncultured Phascolarctobacterium sp.
CTTGTCCTACAAGCTTCTCATTGCATTTCAAGCTGTTAATGTTTTGAGCTTCCATCAATCTATTCAGGCGCGCCTTCTTCACATCAAGGGGAACTTGGTTATCCATTTTCGCAGCAGGGGTACCGCTACGTTTGGAATAAATGAAGGTAAAGGCAGCGTCAAAGCCAACCTCTTTTACAAGGTTCAGGGTATCTTCAAAATCTGCTTCCGTTTCACCGGGGAAGCCTACAATAATATCAGTGGTAATGGTGCAGTTAGGAACGTACTTGCGGATGAGGGCAATAAGTAGCCACGATTCATACGACGCAAAATTTCGGTGCTACCACTTTGGAAAGGCACGTGGAAGTTTTCGCAGATGTGCTCACATTCCGCAACTGCTTTGATAACTTCTTCGCTCATATCTCTGGGGTGGCTGGTCATATAGTGAATGCGGTCCACACCGGGAATTTCATTTACGCGACGGAGCAGTTTTGCAAAAGCATCCTTCTCACCAAAATCTTTACCGTAGGAATTTACGTTTTGACCAAGCAGGGTAAACTCCTTGTAGCCATCTGCAACTGCTGCTTCGATTTCTGCAACAATGTTTTCCATACTACGACTACGTTCACGACCACGCACATAAGGCACGATGCAGTAAGTACAGAAATTGTTGCAACCGTACATAATGGGAATCCACGCTTCAAATTTGCTTTGGCGTACCATCTTGCCTTCAAATTCGCTTTGGTGAATGGTCAAGTCATCGTAAACTCTGGTTCTGCGTTTGTTACCACGCTCTGCCAAATAGTCCAGCAAAATTTGTTTAAAATCGTTCACGTAGGCAGTACCCAAAAGCAAATCTACTTGGGGGTGCTTTTTGATAAGCTTGTCCCCATCCTTTTGCGCCATGCAACCAGCAACGCAAATTACCACGTCAGGGTTCTTGGTCTTAACAGCTTTTAGCTCGCCAATCTTACCTGCAATTTTTTTCTCTGCGCTTTCACGCACGCAACAAGTATTTACGATAATAACATCTGCATTATGAAAATCAGCAATAGCCTTGTAGCCCAGCTCTTCCAGCTGACCAGCGTAATGCTCTGTATCGGACTCATTCATCTGACAACCGTAGTTGAGTAATGCGTAATATTTTTCTTCCATTATATTTAAACCTCCGTCACAAAAAGCGTTGAGACATAATTTTCCTAATATAATATTATACAAAAATTTCATAGCTTCAAGCAAGGGAAGTGTAGATTTTTTCTTGTTGTCTAAAGAATATTAAAGGCGTAGTCCGCAAGGGCTACGCCTTAGTTATTTTTGCGAAGTTGTCTTCTTTCACCCAGGAAAATGCTCCACAAACTTAATCTTTAAATCTGGAAAATGATCAACATACTGAATGGTAAAGTCCTCACCGTGAGAAACGAACTGCCACTCACCGATGTCGTTGGCAAAATTCTTAACCTTCTTCACTTTAAGGTCAGGAAAGTTTTTAACCACTTGTACTTTCAAATCAGCAAAGCGTTCCACAACTTTAACCTTTCCGCACAGCTTGATGCCTTTGCAGTGAGTAACGGAAGCAAACATTACTGATGGTAAAAATAAAAGAAAAACAACATTAATTATTATCACAAGAATACTATGCTTTTTCACTAGTCAAACTCCATGTACTGCTAAATTTGCAGTTGGACAACTATCATAATATGCACATTCATTACACTCTACATAAGAACAAGAAAGCAAAGTTAAAAACACATCTCCAGAGTAACCTTTTCCGACAGTACTAACTTCTTCAACTTTACAACATAAATCTACAAAATCCCCTACTTTGTCACAATAAACATTTCTGTAATACTTATTTTTCTTTAGATTAGTAGTCACAAA
>CALCUU010000188.1 GCA_937906915.1 uncultured Phascolarctobacterium sp.
AACAGTACCAGCATCAACAACGAATATATCAGTGCCAGCGTGACGAGCCATTACGTTAGCACCAGCAGTCTCGCGCATATACCCGTTGATCATTTGCAGGGTAACTTCTTGAGGGTAAGCGCTTACACCATATTTAGCAATGCCATGGTCACCGCACATTAAGACCATAGCAGTTTTAATTTTCTCAGGCAAAGGCTTACCGGTCATTGCAGCATAGTCAACAACCATTTCTTCCAGCTTACCCAAACTGCCAAGAGGCTTATCCATTTTTGCCCAGCCTCTTCTAACTTCTTCCGCTCTTTCTAAATCGAGAGGCGGTATTATAATCTTTTCCATTTATTCTTCCTCAAACTTAAACGCAAATTTCTTTACATCAATAGCCTGTCCTGCCACGCAGTAAAAAACTTTGTCGCAGGCATTTGCAACCTTTTGATTTACCCAACCTGCAAGGTCACGATACTCACGTGCCATTACGTTGTCAGGAACAATGCCACTGCCAACCTCGTTGGTAACGAACACAACAAGCTTCCCACAAGCACGAGCAGCTTCCAAAACCTTATCCACTTCACCTAAAACAAAGGTGCAACGTTCCTCAAAGGTTCCTTCAATGGCAGCCTTCCCGTACATCTGGTTAGTCATATACAGCGTCATACAATCGAAGAGCACGGCGCCAGTCTCATCACCTAAATTTGCAAAGACCTCTTCTGCGTGATAAGGTGCTTCGTGGTTCACCCAACGCCCGTCATTACGACGAGCCCTGTGCAAACGGACACGCTCTGCCATTTCATCATCTAAAATTTCTGCGGTAGCAATGTAATCGCACTTGGGAGAGAAGTGCAAAACATACTTTTCAGCAAAGGTGCTCTTGCCACTGCGAGCACCACCTGTAACTAAAACTAAATTGTTACTCATCACGTAACCTCCCTTCTAAAAAAGAAAACCTCCCACTAATAGCGGGAGGAATATATACAAATCCAAAAACCAACCTGTCTCTCCCGCAGGCTTTACGGTTTTAGTGACAGGCAGGTCTCCTGGCTTAGCTTCATCGCCTTAACGCGCCTTCCCAGTTTACACCAGTGACATCATTGCGTAAGGCTCCACTTACAGTAGCGGGAAACTGCTCCGGATTCACACCGGCATTCCCTTTTAAGCACCAGCCGCAGCTGGCGCACCTATCAGAAGTTTTCCAAGATAGTAATTCTATATAAATGAAAAAATTCCTGCAAAGATTTTTTGAACTCAAATTGAACTCAAAAACAAAAGAGCCTGTACCATACGCAAGTACAGTACAGGCTTTGTAAGCTTAAATTATTTAATTTGAGCCATTACTTCTGCAGCGAAGTCTTCTTGTTTCTTTTCGATACCTTCGCCCAATTGGAAGCGGGTGAATTCGGTTACGGAAGCGCCAGCAGCAGCTACCAATTTACCAACGGTTTGATCCGGGTCTTTAACGAATTCTTGGTCAACCAAGCATACTTCTTTGTAGTATTTTTGGATACGGCCCAAAACCATTTTTTCAATGATTTTTTCCGGTTTGCCTTCGTTACGAGCTTGTTCGGTGAGAACAGCTTTTTCGTGTTCAAGTTCAGCAGTCGGAACTTGTTCACGGTTCAGGTAGCCAGGGTTAGCAGCTGCAATGTGCATTGCAACGTCGTGACCCAGTTCTTCGGTACCAGCGGTCATGGAAACCAATACGCCGATTTTGCCGCCGCCATGGATGTAAGCAGCAACCATACCTTCAGCTACTTCGTAACGAGCGAAGCGACGGAGGGAGATGTTTTCGCCGATTTTAGCGATGCTTTCGGTAATCAAAGCAGCAACGGTTTTGCCTTCTTCGATTTCAGAAGCGTTCAAAGCTTCCATGTCAGCAGGGTTGGATTTTGCGATGAATGCAGCAATACCGCCTACCAATTCTTGGAAGTTTTCGGTTTTAGCAACGAAGTCGGTTTCGCAGTTAACTTCTACGATAACGCCAACTTTAGCATCTTCGGAAACATAGGATACAACCAGACCTTCTGCAGCGATACGGCCAGCTTTTTTAGCAGCAGCAGCCAAGCCTTTTTCACGCAGGAAGTCAATAGCTTTGTCCATATCGCCTTCGGTAGCAGCCAAAGCTTTTTTGCAGTCCATCATACCTGCGCCAGTACGTTCGCGCAGTTCTTTAACTAAACCAGCAGTAATTTGTGCCATTGTTAGTTCCTCCTAAAAATATATTATTCAGCGTCTTCAGCAACAACTTCTTCAGTTGCAGCTTCTTCGGTTTGCATACCTTGACGGCCTTCCAAAACAGCGTCAGCCATTTTAGCAGTCAACAGTTTTACAGCGCGGATAGCGTCGTCGTTAGCCGGAATTACATGATCGATTTCGTCCGGATCGCAGTTGGTGTCAACGGTTGCAACGATGGGGATGTTCAGTTTGCGAGCTTCGAGAACAGCGATGTGTTCTTTGCGGGGGTCAACGATGAACAGAGCGCCCGGCAATTTTTTCATATCTTTAATGCCGCCCAAGTATTTGGTCAGTTTTTCCATTTCATGACGCAGGCCGATAACTTCTTTTTTCGGCAGCAGGTCGAAAGTGCCGTCAGCTTCCATTGCTTCCAATTTGCGCAGACGAGCGATACGGGTTTGGATGGTTTTGAAGTTGGTCAGCATGCCGCCCAACCAACGTTCGTTAACGAAGAACATGTTGCAACGGATTGCTTCGTCTTTCATAGCTTCTTGAGCTTGTTTTTTGGTACCAACGAACAGAATGTTTTCGCCAGCAGCTGCTACTTCACGGATGAAGTTGTAAGCTTCGTCAACTTTTTTAACGGTTTTTTGCAAGTCGATGATGTAGATACCGTTACGTTCGGTGAAGATGTACGGAGCCATTTTCGGGTTCCAACGACGGGTTTGGTGACCAAAATGAACACCAGCTTCAAGTAATTGTTTCATAGAGATAATAGCCATTTTGAATTCCTCCTGTTTTTACCTCCGCAGGAATGGTATTTTCACTTCAACAGATGAATTTTCCTGCGTGTGTATTTTTACACCGTGTGGTATTATATCACAAATCCCCTGCCACGGCAAGAAAAATGTTGCATTTTGTGAAACTTTTGTTACAGAAAGAAAGCTGCTCCATTTAAGGAACAGCTTTGGAATCTATACAATCCTTCTTCCTTCCAAGTAATAGCGTTTCTCTTCCGCTTCACCCATGGAGAAGGTTTTTCTGGGCATTACGCCGTTGTTGACGATGTTTTCAAAGAAGGCGTTTTTAGTTACGTTAGGCATTAAGAAGCCAATGGTGTTTTCTTTTTGGGAAAGCTGTTCCAAAGTTTCATCACCATGGATGTAGTCAATTTCTCCTGTGTTAGCTTTCAGGTATTTATCTAAAGCAACTTGGATAACTTCCAAAGGCAGCTCGCCATTTTCGTCGTTGATTTTCAGCTCGCCAGCTTCGCCATTAGCAAACCATTTAATCGCAGTGCCATTGCCACCAATTTCAGTTTGCAGGTTTTCCAACAAAGCTTTTACGTCCACGTTGGTAAGCAAGCGGTGGATAGGTTCAAACACTTGCGCTTCGTCGTAAATGTTTTCCAATTCTACAAGAGCGAAGCGTGCAGGATGGTTCACAACATTTTCAGCACCGCACTTTTCTTTCAGCTCCTCGTAGCAGGCTTTAGCTGTTGCCAAAGAATGGTTGCCGTCCCCTACTGCGTAGGTCATTGGTGCTTTCCCGGAGCCTTCGTATTTTGCGAG
>CALCUU010000189.1 GCA_937906915.1 uncultured Phascolarctobacterium sp.
AAACGCGTGATAAGCACTGTCTAGCGTTGTTGTCAAAAAAATTGCTTGCTCGACGTACGTCCAGTACGCCGTCGCGGCGCAATTTTATTCCGCCTAGCTATCCAGCACTTCTGACGCGTTTTGAAAAATTTAGTTTGTTACAAATAATTAACAATAATTATCCAAAAGTGTGATATAATAAAGGCAACGAATAGAACGGAGGAATTCACCATGGCAAAGATTACCTATTCTTTTGAAGATGCAATCCAAATTTACCACAGAAGTTCTTCTACCATCGAAGTTTTTGAACCCCTTGTTGCTGAAGAAGATTGGCAAGGCATTAAACCCGACGCTGTTAGACGTACGGAAGATTATTTCAGCGATGACGAGCTTTTGGACTTTGACCAACTTACTAAAGAACAATACGCTGAAAAAATTGGTAGCGTAGAAGGCAAGCCTGATGATGCCTTCCCCGTACTGGTTGCTGTGCGTAAGGCACGCGAAGCTGAATAAAGAATTTACTTTGAGGGAGCGTTGCTCCCTCTTTTTATTTTTGCTATGTTCATAAAATATTTTTAAATGCTATGCAACTATGTTATAATAATTACATAATTTTTTGGAGGACTGTGTTTTGTTCACTATTGTCAAAGATTTTCGTCAGGAAATCGTCATCGAAAAATCTCGTTTTATTTGCACGCTGAAAAAGGTAAATAGCGAAGCAGAAGCCCAAGAGTTCATCAAGGCGATTAAGAAAGAGTTTTGGGATGCAACCCATAACTGCTCTGCTTATATCGTAGATGAAATGGCGCAACGCTCCAGTGACGATGGGGAACCTTCCGGTACGGCTGGGTTGCCTATGTTGGAAGTGCTGCGTAAGAATAAGCTTACCAATACTGCTGCTGTTGTTACCAGATATTTTGGCGGAATTAAGCTGGGCGCCGGTGGTTTGGTTCGTGCTTATACCAACAGTGTTGCTGAAGCTGTAAGGGCAACAGGTGTTGCTCAAAAGGTTTTGGTAAGTCGCTTTAGCTTTATGTATGATTTGAACGATGTTGGCAAAATCTTGAACATTCTTTATCAGCAACAGCTTTTTGAAATTGCTGATGTAGAGTACGGTCTTCAGGCGAAAGTTATTTTAAAGATGAAGGACAGCGACAAAGAAACTGCGGAAGCTTGGCTTACAGAAAGCTTGAACAAGGTTGTGCAGTTAGAACGTGAGGGCAGCGAATTTATCGAGGTTCCGCTGTGACGCTAGTCCGAGTTTTTTAGGGGAGGAATAGGAAACATGGAATTTATTTCTAACATTGTTGACACTCTTAATGGTTGGCTGTGGTCCTACATTCTGATCGTAATGTTGATTGGCTTAGGCGTATGGTTCACCATTGGCAGCGGCTTCGTGCAAATCCGTTGCGTAAAAGAAATGTTGCGTTTGATTACTCAAACTGCTGGCTCTGACGTTGGCGAAGGTAACATTTCTTCTTTCCAAGCATTTTGTATTTCTACTGCATCTCGTGTAGGCGTTGGTAACATTGCAGGCGTAGCAATCGCAGTTGTTGCCGGTGGTCCTGGTGCAGTTTTCTGGATGTGGCTTATCGCCCTCATCGGTAGTGCTTCCGGTTTTGTAGAAAGTACCTTGGGTCAAATCTACAAAGTGCCTCGTGAAGGTGGCGGCTTCTTAGGCGGTCCTGCTTACTACATTAAAAATGTACTGGGCAACAATGCTATGGCTGTACTCTTTGCAATTTTGATTTCCGTAACCTACGGTTTGATTTTTAACTCCGTACAATCCAACACCATCGCAATCTCCTTCTCCACTGCTTTTGGCGTGGATAGAGCTGTTGTTGGTGGCGTTGTTACTGTTTTGACTGCGTTGGTAATCTTCGGTGGTATCACCCGTATTGCTAAGGTTGCTGAAATGATGGTTCCTTTCATGGCAGGCATTTACCTTTTGGTAGCTTTCTATGTTGTGGTTTCTAACATTGCCCTCGTTCCGCAAATGCTTGCTGATATCGTAAGCTCTGCTTTCGGTATGGACGCTGCTCTTGGTGGCGGTATTGGTGCTGCAATGATGCAAGGTATCAAACGTGGTTTGTTCTCTAACGAAGCTGGTATGGGTGCTGTTCCTAACGCAGCAGCTACTGCAACTACTAGCCATCCGGTTAAACAAGGTTTGATTCAAGCTTTTGGCGTATTCGTAGATACCCTTTTGGTATGTACTGCTTCTGCTTTCATCGTGCTCTTGACCAAGGACTATGCTGCAAGTGGCAAAACTGGTATTGAATTGGCACAATTTGCTTTGTCCCAACACATTGGTAACTGGGCAGGCACTTTCCTTGCATTGATGATTATCCTCTTTGCATTTAGCTCCATCGTAGGCAACTACTACTATGGCGACGTTAATATGCCTTTCATCAGCAAAAACAAAAACGCTTTGAACATTTACCGTGTAATGGTAGTTGGTATGGTAATGTTTGGTAGCGTGGCAGAAGTTCCCTTGGTTTGGAACTTGGCTGACCTTTTCATGGCGCTGATGGCAATCGTTAACTTGGTAGCAATCGCTCAACTGAGCAAATATGCTTACATCGCTTTGAACGATTACTTCGCACAAAAACGTGCTGGTATCGCAGAACCTGAATTTGACCCGTCCGTAATGCCTGACCAAAAAGGTATTTACTGCTGGGGCAACGAAGAAAAATAATATTTGTTACTGATGTTTAGCAGGGTACACCTAGGTTGTACCCTGTTTTTCATTTTCTTTTAATAAATCATCCGATGTTATGGGAAAAGTTTTTTGATTTTCC
>CALCUU010000190.1 GCA_937906915.1 uncultured Phascolarctobacterium sp.
ATACGGCCCGATATACTGCAGCGGCGCCGGTTCACTGGCCGGCGAATTGACCACGATCGTATAATCCATGGCGCCGTATTTTTTCAGCGTGCTCACCGTCTTGGCTACGGGGGACGCCTTCTGTCCGATAGCTACATAAATGCAGATTACGCCCAAGCCTTTTTGGTTAATGATGGTGTCGATTGCTACTGCAGTTTTACCGGTACCGCGGTCGCCGATGATAAGTTCGCGTTGGCCACGTCCGATAGGTACGAGAGCATCGATACATTTAATACCGGTTTGCAGCGGGGTGTCAACGGATTGACGGTCTGCAATACCGTGTGCAGGAGATTCAACAGGACGATATTCAGCAGCTGCGATAGCGCCTTTGCCGTCGATGGGAGCACCGATAGCGGAAACTACACGACCGAGGAGAGCTTCGCCTACGGGAACTTCCATGATGCGGCCGGTACGACGAACCAAGTCGCCTTCTTTGATAGCGGTTTCGCCACCCATCAATACGATACCAACGGAATCTTGGTTCAAGTTTTGAACCATGCCGGATACGCCGTGGGGCAATTCTACCAATTCGCCTGCCATTGCATTTTTCATACCGATAACGGTAGCGATACCGTCACCGATTTTTTCTACGATACCAACTTCTTCAAGATCAGCATCCACATTGTAATTCTCAAGTTTTGCGCTGATAGCGTCAGCCATAGCTTCGGGTTTGTCCAAAGCATAGTCATGAATGTCGATGCCATTCATAACAACTTCCATTTTCTTCAGTTTACGAAGAGCGGAAGCATCATATACTTTGTCGCCTACTTGAACGATGATACCGCCCAAAATGGAGGGATCAACTTTTTTGTTCAGGAAGATTTCGCGACCCAATTTTTCAGTGAGAATTGCAGAAATGGATTGATACTCGTCTACAGTCAATTTTTTAGCTGTAGTAACTTTTACGTCTAACAGTTCACGGATGGAACCGAGATTCATATTGAAGTCGGACAATTCTTGCTTAATTAAAGCAATATTTTCTTCAATCTTCATATTGTATCAATCAACCTCCAAATACTGGCTCTCGTCTTACTGAGTTTCGCTAGGTTCAGCAGATGTCGTCCAGCCTAATAGGAAAGCGGCAAATTATTTGTTGATGATGGAATCAACGATTTCGCCAGCCATTTTTTTATCTTCTTCAGAACCCAATTTTTGTTCAACGATTTTGCTAGCAGCCAACATGCTGAGGCTGATAACTTGTGCGCGAACGTCTGCCAGAGCTTTTTGTTTTTCAAGTTCGATTGCTTCTTTTGCAGCTGCAACAACTTGATCTTGTTCAGCTTTGGTTTCAGCCATGATTTTGTCATGAGCTGCTTGAGCGTTTTTGCGGGCATTTTCAATAATAGCCTGTGCTTCTTGTCTTGCATCAGCCAATTTTGCAGCATATTCGGATTTAACAGCTTCAGCTTCTGCTTTAGCAGTGTCTGCAGCTTCCAAATCGCTAGCAATTTTATTCTTGCGGGCTTCCATTACATTTAACAACGGTTTGTAAACAAATTTCGCAAGAATGAAAACAAGGAACAAAAAGTTCAGGATTTGCGCAATAAGTGTAGCATTGATATTAACCAATTATAGCACTCTCCTTTTTGTTTTCTTTTATATTATGCGAAATTATTTTACGAACGGGTTAGCGAATACCAGTACTACTGCGATAACGTAGCAGAGAATAGGCATGGATTCTACCAGACCTACGGATACCAGCATGTTGGTGAACAATTTGCCGGATTCTTCCGGTTGACGAGCCATAGATTCGATTGCTTTACCGGTCAAGTTACCGTTACCAAGAGCAGCACCAAGAGCTGCAGCTAAGCAGATAAATGCAACAGCAAACATAGATGCTGCAATAATAATTGCGTTTTCAGTCATTGAAATTTCCTCCATTCAATTGTAAATACATTGATTTTTAAAATTAAAAATTAAGACTTAGATTAGTGATGCGCGAATGCGAGCGCGAAACTGGTAAGAGTCAACATGGTAAAAATAAATGCTTGCAAGAAGCCGATAACCAAGCTGAACATTACCCAAAGTTCAGGCACGATCCAGGGAGCCAGTTGATACAGAACGATCAACAGAATTTCACCTGCCAAAATGTTACCGAATAGACGAAGAGCCATAGTCATCGGTTTAACTAATTCGTCTAACAAGTGCAACGGCAAGAATGCAGGAGAAGGACTTACATAGTGTTTGTAATGGCTCAGGCCTTTTTTGATGATACCAACAATATGTACGCCGATTGCAACAGTCAAAGACAGTGCGAAACAGGTATTGATATCGTTAGTAGGGGAAGTCCAGTGTACACCAACTTGCGGCAACAAACCAAGTTCGTTACTGATGAAGATGAACATGAAAAGGGTAATAACGAAAGGAGCCATATATTTACGGCCTTTGATACCCAATTGACCTTCCATCAATTCGTTCAGGAAATCAATGAAGAATTCCATTACGTTTTGAACACCACTCGGAACCATTTTCGGATTTTTGGCAGCCAAGAAGAACAGCACAAAAACGATAGCCATGGTAATCCAGGTCATGTACATGGTTTGCATATGAACAACAAAACCAGGAGCTACCTCGGTAGCTAAGTAATGAATAAGTTCGCCACTATGTTCAGCTTCATGTGCCATAGCTGCTGCTTCATTTCCCATTCTTTCACTCTCCTTTCTTCACGTCTCCCACTTTATTAAGTCGGTACGCGATAATTGTTAGGTTAATAATTAAAAATATATGTGTCAGAAGAAGCCCAATACAGGTACCAACCACATTGTGCCCCTGCTTCAACAACAAAACTACGAGCGTGGATGCAGAGATTATTCTATAAACTCTGTACCTTTTCATAATGGCAAGTCCACGCTGGGGATCCTTATCATAAGGCAATGCTTTCCGCATACCGGTAATCATAATCACGGTATCAAGCAACCCGATTATAATACCATAAAAAAGCGAGATAGCAAAGGCTTTATAACCTAAAAAGTATACTAAAACTAAAATAGGAACAGACCAAAGGGCAGGTCCAACTACAAACTTTTTGTACCCGCCGATAAGAAGCGGCGAAAAATCAAAACCTTTCATCTTCTATTCGTCTTCATCCTTATCAAGAATTAGAGTGTAAATCATTTTAAAGAAAGTTAAGAATAACGTAGCAATGGCAATGACGATGCAAATTAGTCTAAAGGTATGGTCGCCGGTCTCAAAATAATTATCAAGCCAGTCACCGCCCCAATAGGCCAATATGAAATCGAAAACAGTCATCAACGCAAGAGAAGATACCGTTGAGAGAGCACTCATCGCTTTGATATATTCCCTTTCGTTTTTGGTGCGCTTATCCATGCTTACCTTCCAAAAAAGCAATACTCAACAGTGCCCTGCCATTTTCACCGACAGTTCACAGTCTCATACACTATAATTTTAAAATATTTCACAAATTATGTCTACTCAATTTGTGCAAAACTCGGACAAAATTTTAACATTATAGCCCTTTTTTTGCAAAATTGTCCTGATAATTCTTTCGCAAGCCTTGCCGTCACCATAGGGATTAGCCGCTTCCGCCATTTTTTGGTAATGAACAGGGTCATCCAAAAGCAGATTGGTTTCCCGCAGCACGTCTTCGTAGGCAGTTCCCACAAGTTTTACAGTGCCTGCATCCACCGCTTCGGGACGCTCAGTTGTATCACGCAGAACGAGTACCGGCTTACCAAGAGCAGGCGCTTCCTCCTGAATACCACCGCTATCCGTAAGCACGATGTCCACCTTGCCCATCAAGTTGGCAAAGGGTTCGTAATCCATAGGCTCAATGAGGTGTACTCTTTCTAAATTGCCAAGCTCTTCTTGGACAATCTCACGCACCTTGGGATTTTTGTGGACGGGGAAGATTGCCTCCACGTCAGCGTGGGTTTCCAGCACCTTGCGCAAAGCCTTATAAACATTACGCATGGGCTCGCCCAAGTTTTCCCTGCGATGAGTAGTCACCAAAATCAAGCGATTGCCTCTGGCAAAAATTTTATTAAACTCGGCATCAGCAAATTCATAATCTGCCTTTACCGTTGTTTGCAAAGCATCAATAACAGTATTGCCTGTTACTACGATTGTTTCAGGCGCTACATTTTCCTTTAGCAAATTTTCCTTACTGGTAGAGGTAGGCGCAAAGTGCATATCCGCAATGGAGCCTGTCAGCTTGCGGTTCATCTCTTCCGGGTATGGAGAATACTTGTTGCCTGTTCTAAGACCAGCCTCCACGTGACCAACAGGAACCTGCGCATAAAAAGCAGCTAAGGAACCTGCAAAGGGAGTAGTCGTATCGCCATGCACCAGTACCATATCAGGCTTCGCCTCTTCAATTACTTCCTTTAACCCTAACAAGGCACGGGTCGTAATATCGTAAAGGGTTTGCCCTGATTGCATGATGTTCAAATCGTAATCAGGCTTAATCGCAAAAAGCTCCAGCACTTGGTCCAGCATCTCTCGATGTTGAGCAGTAACTGCTACGATTGGTTCAATATATTCAGGATATTTGCCCATCTCTAAAACGAGGGGACACATTTTTATTGCTTCCGGTCTTGTACCGAAAACAGTCATCAATCTAAGTTTTTTCACGGAGCTTCCTCCCATCAATCGTTCAGAATGCCGATTTTTTTAGCGCCAACTGCCACAGCCGTCATAATCACGGCAATGATAAGTGCAGCGTAGAAGCCGTCCATCTCTGCCCACAGAACTGCGCCAATGCAAAGCACAGCGGTAATTCCGTACATGAAGAGCACTGCTTCCTTATGGCTCATGCCCTTATCTAAAAGGCGATGATGCAAATGACCTTTGTCAGGTTGGAAGATAGGTCTGCCATTAACATAGCGACGCATAATGGCAAAGGCTGTATCTAAAATGGGCAAGCCCAAGGCAATGGCAGGAACAATCAGCGCAATGGTAGCAGCAGTTTTTACTGCACCATAAATGGAAATCGCCGCCAGCATATAGCCAAGGAACATACTACCAGTATCGCCCATAAAGATTGTTGCCGGGTTAAAGTTATAACGGATAAACCCGATGATGGCGCCAGCCAACGCAGCAGTTAAAATCGCCACGTGAAAGTAGCCCATTTGGATTGCCACTAAAATTACGGTCAAAGAAGCGATAGCGCTTACGCCTGCTGCCAAACCATCCAAACCGTCAATCAAGTTTACTACATTAGTAAAGCTGATTATCCAGAAAATATTGATTTTTGGAGCGACTATCCAAATGATGTTTTGGCTGAAATCCTTATTCAACGAATGACCAATGAAGAA
>CALCUU010000191.1 GCA_937906915.1 uncultured Phascolarctobacterium sp.
CCGAAGCGGGTATTAAAATTATCCGCGTCGGCTTACAGCCTGACGACGAGCTGTGCGCAGAAGGGAACATTATTGCAGGACCTTTCCACCCGTCCATGGGTGAACTTGTCCAAAGCCACCTCCTCCGCGAAAAGCTCACTCCTAAAATTTTAGAAGCATCCCGCAATGCAGAACACATTTCTATTTTGTGTCCTCGCAATTTAGAATCAAAACTACGTGGCTTGCGGAACGGGAATATTACTTATTGGAAAGAACTTACAAATAAAGATATTATTATCCAAAAAGATGATAATAACGAGATAAAAATTACATTTATTCCAAGCAACGATTTGGAAGAAGCAGCGACACAAGATTAAGAAAATATCACAGAGCGAAGCCCTGAGCTGTAGTTTTATAGTTATTGTAAATTTTACGAGGCGAATAATGAGCTGTGATATTTTCTTCTAAAAGGAGCGTTGCGTATTCCATGTTGCGGGAATATATGTAATTTTTATTGTTATAATAGGCGATTCTATGATAAAATAATACGATACAATATATAGAATGGGTGATTCTGCGTGCGCCTGAAATCCTTTGCGACCTACGGCTTCAAATCTTTTGCTGATAAAACTGAATTAACATTTGACAAAGGCATCACTGCTGTTGTTGGCCCTAACGGTTCCGGCAAGAGCAATATTTCTGATGCCATTCGCTGGGTCTTGGGCGAGCAAAGTGCAAAATATCTGCGCGGTAGCAAAATGGAGGACGTTATCTTCTCCGGTAGCAGTAAGCGTAGAGCCTTGGGCGTTGCAGAAGTAACCTTGAACTTTGACAATAGCGACCACGCTTTGGATATAGACTTTGAAGAAGTAAGTCTTACCAGACGTTTGTTCCGCAGTGGTGACAGCGAGTATTCCATTAACAAGAAGAGCTGTCGTTTAAAAGATATTGTGGACTTGATGGCTGATACCGGTCTTGGTAAGGGCTCCATGTCCATTATCGGGCAAAACAAGATTGACGAAATCCTTAACAGCCGTCCGGAAGAACGTCGCACCATTTTTGAAGAGGCTGCCGGTATTGCCAAGTACCGCCTGCGTAAGAAGGAAGCAGTGCGTCGTTTGGACGATACTGCCATGAACCTGACCCGTATTAACGATATCAAGACTGAGGTTGATAATCAGGTTGGACCTTTAAGCCTAGCAGCAGAAAAGACCGCACAGTACAATGCCTTGAGCAAGGAGCTGCGTCAATGTCGTTTGACAGGCTTCATGCGCAAGATTGATAGCATTGAAGAGGTGCGTAAGCAATTAGATGAAAAGAAAGCTGTTTTGGAAGCAGAGTTTTCTGCTCAAAGCGCAATCTTGAGTACGAAAGAAGCAGAAGCTTCTAAATTGCAGTTGGAGCTGGACAAATTAAACGAAAGCTACGCACAACTGCAAGAGGATATTAGGGATAAAGAGAACGCTCTGGGAAAATTGCGTGGCAGGCAAGACGTTCTTGATGAACGCATTGCATCTAGCCAACGTCAGTCCCAGCGTTTAGAGAAAAGCAACGAAGCCTTGGGGCAACGTGCAGACGAGCTGGAACGCGATATGCAAAAGCTGGCAAAAGAGTTTGACGAGCTGGACAAGGTTCGTACTGCTGCTGAGCTTAACGTGCGCAAATTAACTTCTGAAAAAGAAGGTAAGGCTCGTGAGCTGGAAGAAGCCAATGCGCAAACTGAAAACATGAAGTCCGAATTCTTCGCAGGGATGCAAGAGCTTTTGAAACTGCGTAATGAATTGCGAGACTTGGAGCAAGCGCAGGAAGCCAGAGTGCGTCGTCGTGAAGCCTTAAAGCACAGCATTGAAGAAACCGAAGCTGTGGTTAATGCTTTAGAGGAAGAATACCGCAACGTGCTGGAGGCTCAGTCCCGTAATAATAATGAAGGACAGCTTTTGAGCAAGGAAGCTACCGCTTTGCAGGCAGGTCACGCAGAGCTGGAAGCTAAGCTGAAAACTGTGCTTAATAACCAACAGCAATGTCAACGTCGCTTGACTGCTGCTGAAACTAGAGAACAATCACTGCAAAAGATGCAGGCTGCTTACGAAGGCTTTGGCTACGGTATCAAGACTGTACTAAAGGCTGAAGAATACTGGCGTGAGAACATCATCGGTGTTGCAGCAGAACTTTTGCAGGTAGAAGATAAATATGTAACCGCTTTGGAAACTGCCTTGGGCGAAGGGGCGCAAAACATTGTAACCATTGATGCCCAAACTGCCAAAACTGCTATTAGCTATTTGAAGGCTAATAATGCAGGCAGGGCAACTTTCCTACCCTTGGATACCGTTAAGCCACGTAGTCTTTCTGTTGAGGAAGAACGCTTGGCAAAATTACCCGGTGTGTGCGGTTACGCAGTAGATTTAGTGCAATATGACAAGCAAGCAGAAAACGCTATCCGCTTCCTTTTGGGTCGCGTGCTGATTGCAGAAAACATAGATGCTGCCCTTGCTGCGGCGAAGGCAGGCAAGTTCCGCATTAGAGTAGTTACCCTTGACGGTGACGTTGTTAATGCGGGCGGTAGTATGACAGGTGGTAGCCGTAAGCAACGTGAGGGCTACCTGAGTCGTGCTAAAGAAATTCAGCAGGCGGGAGCAGTTGTTGACGGCTTGCGCAAAGAAATGCTGAACTGGCAAGAGCAATTGGAAGAAGTAGAAGCAGAGCAAAAGGAACTGCAAGGTAAATTACAGGCTGTTACCGAAAAATTACAGCAACGTAGGCTTAAAGCCAACGACCTTACCCTGCAAAACCAACGCTTGAGCCAAGAAAAAGCTCATGAAAACGAAAAGCTTGCCCTGTACTACGACGATAGAACCGCAGTTGCCAACGAGTATATGGCTAACCGTGACAAGGTTAAGGCTTTGCGCACCAGCGTTCAGGAAATGGAAGCTAAGGACAGCGAAGCTAAAACCATGCAGGAAAATTTGAACAAGCAAATTGCCAAGCTGGGTAGTGAACTGACTGCGCTGGACAACTTATTGCAGGACGCTCAGGTTAAGCTGAGAACCTCTGCTGTTCAAACGGATTTGGTAAGCCAACGCATGCAAGACTTGGATGGCAACACCCTGCTTGTGCGTAACGAAATCAAAGCCAACGTAGAAGAGCAGGAGCGTTTAGCCCAAGTAGTTGCTGATTCTGAGGCTGAAAAAGTAAAAATTGCCGAAGACAGTAATGTATTGATGGAAGCCTTGCAAAAAATTGTAGGTGGCAAGGATCGCTTTGCGGAAGAACGCTTTGCCATTAACGCAGAGCAACAAAAGGCAGAGCAACAGATTAACGAAG
>CALCUU010000192.1 GCA_937906915.1 uncultured Phascolarctobacterium sp.
CAGCTTCACCATATATTCCACAATGTTAACGTTACCAGTGAACTCTACATCCTCTAATTTAAGAGATGCTACCAAGTCCAAACATTCTTGGTAATACTTGGGATCTTCTGCATAAGGCCCCATAATAATCAGCCTGCTCTTGGGCAAGCGTGCTTTAACTAAAGCATAAGCACGAATCATAGTCAGAATATCTTTAATAGGTACTACTCTGACTACGGCACCGATGACAAAAGTATCATCTTCACTTTGCTCACGGGATAAAGGCAGGAATCGTTCTAAACGCACGCCGTTAGGCACAATGGAAATTTTATTTTCATCACAGCCTAAGGATTTTTCGACGTTAGCATTGCCCTCAAACAAAGTGACTACCTTAGTAGCGTGTTTATAAGCGATAAAGGCTTGTTGATAAAAATACTCGATCCAAATCGCTTTAAAATCACCCATTACCCAATCACTCTTGATAATTTCTTCCTCACGTTCGCGAGAATAAATACCATGCTCCGTAATCAAGTAAGGTTTATTATAAACTTCCGCCGCTAGTGAACCTACCACTCCACAGTAGCCAGTAGCTACGCTGTGGTACAAATCAGCCTTGGGTAAATCCTCTTGTAAAATATAGAACAAGGGCAAAAGCATGGAGCGTACTGTCCAAAAGAAATCAGTAAAAGCAAGATAGCTATATTTTTCCCTATAAACACTTACAATACAGTCAAAGAAATCAAAGCTCATAAAAATCTCTAAAAAGTTTTCCTTGCTGGTCTTGGAACGAAAAATCTTAATGAGCTTTTGCAAATCAAATCTATCACTATTTAAAAGCAGGTTGGTAAGTACGTCTTTTTCTTCCTGAGTAAAATGCAAATTGCCCCTATCATTGGTGTTCATATTTAAAACAGTGTCAAGGAACACTTCGTGTACACCAACTACATTATCAGGCAGCTTGTATTTATAATTACCTTTATCCTTTTCTTCTGCACCAACGCAGTACAGCACAAATTCATGCTCCGGCATCCCTGTCATCAGCATTTGTACCCAAGAGGATACACCGCCAACAACGTATGGATAACTACCTTCGCACAAAAGACAAATTCGCATTCTAACCCCTACTTTTATTCAAAGCTAATAGTACATTTTCTACTCTTGGTTACTAAAAGATAAGTTCCTTCACCAAGTTTACGCAACGTGCAATCTTGAGCACGTTTTATTTTTTTACTGGTCTTAAATATGAAGTGAGCTTCTTGTCCCTTATGGCCTTGCACCTTAAACTGGATATCACCATTGGGCAAATAGCTGCTTCTGTAATCTAAATCAAAATAAGTATCCATGTAACGAGCAGCTTCAGAAGTAGTAGAAGCCCTCATCCAAGGGAAATCATCCTGTAAGCGTTTGGCAAATTCACCAAACTCCTTGCGGAAATAAATCCAAGAAATATTTTCTTCATCGGTATAGTACATTTCGTCAGGATGAACAAAGTGGCTAATAATGCCATAAGCATTGGTAAGATAAATACTCTTCCAATACAAATCATCACGCACAACAAAGCCTGCACTATAGCGAGGAATATTATAGGTGCCATCTTCAAGCCTATCATAATCTTGGAAATAAGTTCTTTCTTCGTAAGAACCATCATATAAAGCGCTAAAAATGTTTACGCTTGGAAACACCTTGCGGATAGTCGCTCTACCTTCCGGACTCAAAATGTTGGAAGGAGGTACGTAAGACCTTAATTCATAATCAGGATAAACTTCTGAAACATAGTTCTTTAGCTCAGTCAAAGCTTGTTCCATCTTTTCAGTATTTTCCCAATGGTTATAATCAAGCGCTACTTGGTTATAGCCTGCAGGAGCCAAAGGTTGGTGGTTATAACCGTGCAAGCCAAGCTCACCGCCCATTTTTAAAAGCTCACGACCATAAGAAACTAAGAACTGCTTACTGGTATAGCCTGTATCAGAAACGAAATCTCCATGCACATGGTCATTATAGGTTTCGATAATAAAGCCTGTGTATTTTAAATCGTACTTACGGGCAAAGCCAACCATATCAGGCCACCAAACATAACGGAAGAAATCGCGTGTAGACATTTGGAATTCTTCCCAAATACTTGGCAAAGTGCCTTCAGGAACAGGTGCAGGGAAATCGTCGATGTAGATAATCTTGCTGGCGATAATAGGATAGATAAAATCATCATGAATTCTGGAAACACCTGCAATCAAAATACCTCTACCGGTTTTTCTTGCATAGCCATCCGTATTGATTACGATGAACTTACCAGCACCATAATTACGTTCCCACAATAAAGGTATACCTTGCACAGAGGAAATCAACCATTTACTATCGCTTGTTAAGCCACAGGGCAAAGCGTAATTGGTCAAGTATTCACCATCAGTTTTAAAATTAGTCTCGCCAAAAAGAGCATCTGCGTGCACTTGAATACCGGTTGCAGTAACAAGCTGTGGCGCAGGACTAAGCATGCCTGCATCAAAAAGAATTTTTTGATTTGGCTCGCAACCACCACAAATAACAAGGGTTCCGCCCTCTTCCACATACTTATCCAATGAAGTCAGCAGCTCTTCAGAAGAATCTGCCAAGCTATCCAGCATTAAAAGCACTGCATCATAACCGGTAAAATCCTTAGCTTCGAAAACCTTTTGGCTTACTACATTCTTTTTCAGCTTGCGCAAATATTTAGAAACCTCAATGTTATCCAAGGTGGAATAAACACT
This sequence comes from uncultured Phascolarctobacterium sp., assembly GCA_937906915.1. Lineage (GTDB taxonomy): Bacteria > Bacillota > Negativicutes > Acidaminococcales > Acidaminococcaceae > JAHHUH01. The sequence continues at coordinate 2,721 of CALCUU010000192.1, forward strand.
GGTGGAATCGTAAATACAAAGAATATTATCCCTGCCTAAATCATTCCAAGCTTCTATGTCTTCAAGCTTGGCATCAGCTGTGACGGACAATAAGTTCTTACTACTAAAGGTTCTTGCAAACCAGTCCGTTCTATTTAACTGGAAAAATATTGCCAGTACTAAAACAAGACTAGCAATTATACTCATACCGCGAAAATGCATTTATGAATCACCATTTCCCCAATAGCGTACAAGACGCATACCTTCTGCTGAAAAATGAATTTTACTTCCTCTAAAGCTTTTGATTAACGCATCCACATCTTTACGACGTTTTTGTGATACATAAGTTTTCAAAAGCAAAAGGTACCCCAGCTCATTTTCGGGATAACGCTTAATATGCAAAGTCAAAATATTTTCAGCTTCTGCATACTGCTTTTGCTTGAACTTAAGGTTAATCAAATCCTCAAAGTACAATTCATTTTCAGGTTCCATTTTATAAATCAACTGTAAAACCTTATTGTATCTTTCAAAAAGTTTTACCGCTGTAAATTCGTCAAAAATATCAAAAGCGATATATTGCTTAATTACTTCTGCGTATTGATGCAGGTAATGTACATCAGTACGTTTAGTATCCCATTCAGCTTGGAAATTGTTCATTTGCTTTTCCAAAAGGCTAACCTGGTTAGTCGCCATACTTACGGCATAGTGGGAAACCTCACGTTCTTCATCACGAATGGCACGTTTCAAAATAGTGCTATCGCTTAAAGCAGATTGCCTGATGGCAGTAGTTAAAAGATTACGCTTATCGCCAACCTTTTCCAAATACAGAACGTCATTCAGCGGCACAATGTCATTACTATACATAACCTCAGCGCTAATGGTTTCAGTATTCAGCTCCGCTTCCATCAACTTACGCAAATGCTTTTCATTGTCACCGTCCACGCCTTCGCGTATTACCTTCATGCGAATCCAAGAGCAATACATCATCAGCATTACCCCTGATACCGGCAGGAAAAAGACTATTAACATTTCCGCAAGCATGTGTTGCACATTAAAGGTTCTACGGAAAAGAAAATATGCAATTACAACAAATATGTGCAGGGTAAGAAAGATACCTGCTCCACCTATTGTGAAATCCATTTAATTTCAATACCTTCTTTAGCAAATCTACCTTGAACAGAAGCCTTGAACTCTTCAGGCAAGTTAAAAAGCAATGCTTCCAAATCACCTGTGCTGTTAACGCCAACCATATCGTCCTCACGAATGATTCTATCCAAAACATCGGACAGCTCTGCCAAAAGTTCCAGCTTCTCAGCACGCAGCTCTTCACCTTTAAAGGAAACAAGCTGTGCCTTTTGGAAAGTACGAAACTCCAGCTCGTGTTGACGTTTAGCTTCGCCAACGTGATAAGCAAAATGTTCCACGTTAAAGAAGCGAGTTCCGGCAACGTACATTTTTTCTCTAATGCCTTCTTCATACAATGCTGCCTTACGGATTGCAGAAGCAATAAGCAAGGAAACAACCTTCAACATGATTTCACTTTGCAAGGAGAAACGTTCGAAGGGAACATCGTAAACTTGAATAACGGCAATAACTTTATCATCAAACAAAACAGGAACAGCCATATCGGGCAAAGCTTCCTGTAAATCTTTATTTTGGAAAACAGTGTGCTTGCTCAAAATGCTTTGCAAATACGGAAATGCTTCTACCTTCAAAGACTTTGATAAATTGGTAGTTGCTTCGCCCTGACGAACACGCAAACGCAAATAATAGGGACTACGTCCCATGGTGTAGATGGCAACGCTTTCCACATCTAAAAATTCTGCTACAACCTCACAAGCAGCGCAGTAAAGTTCTTCACGACGTACACTTTCCATTTTAGTCATAACACTGTAAATCTTGCCCATACTATCACTAGTATTCAAGATTTGTTTATAGAAA
>CALCUU010000193.1 GCA_937906915.1 uncultured Phascolarctobacterium sp.
TTGTAGCCTTTTAGAAGGTAACCCTGTTCACGAAGATATGACGGAAGCCTGCGCAATGTTGGAGCCTGATTTTCTTTTGAACACTGTCTTTACTCCTGATGGTGCAGTTAGTGAAATTGTTGCTGGACATTGGTACAAGGCGTGGGAAAGAGGCTGCCAGGATTTGCTGAAAATGGCAGGCGTAAAAATTAAGGAGCTTGCTGATGTAGTCATCGCTTCTGCTGGCGGTTATCCTAAAGACTTGAACCTGTACCAATCCATAAAATGTCATATGAATGCGACCTTCGCAGTTAAAAGAGATGGCATTATGATTTTCACCTTGGATTGTGAGGATATTAAGGAGCCTGCTATCTTTACTGATTGCTTTAGCCGTAGTAACTTAGAGCAGTTTGAAAAGGATATTCGTGAGGCATTTACGGTACCTGCTTTCGTGGCGTTTAAAGGTCGCAATATTATTAAAGATGTTACTGCTTACATCGTAACTCGTCCTGAAAATTTTGACTTTGTAAAACGTACTGGTCATATTCCCTGCACTTCTTTGGAAGAAGCGTGGGAGCTTGCTCAAGGAAAATTAGTAGAGCAGGGCAAGAAGGATTACACCATTACCATTATGGGTCATGCCAGTGCAACCTTACCAATTTTAGAGAAATAAAAAAGCGCACTCGAAAGAGTGCGCTAATTTTTTAGGATTAGAGACGGTTGCTGCAGTTAAGAACGTTGCGGATTTTGTGTGCAACCATGTCTTGGATAGCTTGACGAGCCGGTTTCAGATATTGACGGGGGTCAAAGTCGCCAGGATGTTCTGCCAAGTGTTTGCGTACAGAAGCAGTCATTGCCAAGCGGAGGTCAGTGTCGATGTTGATTTTGCAAACGCCGAAGGTGCCTGCTTTCAGGAGCATATCTTCGGGAACGCCTTGTGCGCCGTCAAGTTGACCGCCATATTTGTTGCATTCTTCAACAAAAGAGGGGATAACGGTGGAAGCACCATGGAGAACCAGCGGGAAGTTGGGAAGCAGGTTGGAGATTTTTTCCAAACGAGCGAAGTCCAGTTCCGGTTTACCTTTAAATTTGTAAGCGCCATGGCTGGTACCGATTGCAATAGCCAAGGAGTCAACGCCAGTGCGTTCAACAAATTCAACAGCTTGGTCAGGGTCAGTGTAGGTAGCGTCAGCAGCAGCAACTTTAACTGCGTCTTCTACGCCTGCCAATTTGCCAAGTTCAGCTTCAACTACAACGCCTTTGTTGTGAGCATAGTCTACAACGCGTTTGGTCAGTTCAATATTTTCTTCAAAGGAGTGTTTGCTGCCGTCAATCATAACGGAGGTGAAGCCACCGTCAACGCAAGCTTTGCAGATTTCAAAATCTTCGCCGTGGTCAAGGTGCAAGCAGATGGGCAAGCCACTGTCTTCAACTGCAGCTTCAACCAATTTCATCAGGTAGATGTGGCTAGCGTATTTACGAGCGCCAGCAGAAACTTGCAGAATGAGGGGAGCTTGTTCAATTTTTGCTGCTTCAATGATACCTTGGATGATTTCCATGTTATTTACGTTGAAAGCACCAACAGCATATTTGCCTTCATAGGCTTTTTTAAACATTTCAGTAGATGTTACTAAAGGCATTATAATTCCTCCTTAGATTTTATATCTAGATACCTTAATTATAGCACACTATTAAATTTAATAGTATATGATTTCCCGTAAATCTTCAGGTAAAGTTCTGGTAATTTCTACGGGCGTATCGCTAACTGGATGAATGAAACGCAATTTAAAGGCGTGAAGTGCGTGACGGCTTTGGGGACCGGGCGTTCCATACAGGTTGTCGTTAAAAAGGGGACAGCCAATGTGAGCCATGTGCACTCTGATTTGGTGAGTTCGCCCTGTAAAAAGCTTCACCTGTAAAAGTGATAAGCCTTTGCGTTTAGCGAGAAGCTTGTAGCTTGTCTTAGCGTACTTGCCATTTTCGCTAACGCAACGCTCTATAATGCTACCTTCTTTACGGGCGATGGGCGCCTCGATAATTCCTTCGTCATTGGGAAGCTCACCTGTTACGATGGCAAGGTACTCCTTATCCATTTGCTGTTGGCTTAGCCAATGCTGGATGATTGGTTCCTTGGCAAAGATTACTAAACCAGAAGTGTGCCTGTCCAGACGGGAGACAGGGTGGATGTTAG